>DATCAO010000238.1:0-3734 GCA_036512575.1 Puia sp. | reverse complement strand
TGCAGAAAGTATTTCGGACCATGATCTTATCCTCCTTAAAACGGCAGCTGTCTATCACGATGCCGGGTTTTTGAATGTATACACCGGCCATGAAGAGGAATCCTGCAAAATGGCCACAAGTTTTTTGCCGGGTTTTGACTATACTCCGGAAGACATCGACGAAATCTGCCGGATGATCAGGGCCACCCATCTGCCACAGATGCCCCGGGATCATAAATCGAAAATTTTATGCGACGCGGACCTGTATTACCTGGGAACAAGTTACTACAGGGAAAACGCAGAGAACCTGTTTCTCGAAATGATGACTGCCGGTTTGATAAAAAGCCGGATCGAATGGACGGAAAAGCAGATTCATTTTCTGGAAGAACATACATATTTCACCAGGTCCGCAATTGATAAACTTTCCGAAAGGCAGCACCAAAATCTTGTAGAAGTCCGTGCGGAACTCAAATTCGCGCATTCGGTTACGGGTCATAAGAATTTTTATCTATCCGACCTGTTCCTGATTCTGATCGGCGTTTTTATAGCGGGCTTTGCGCTCCGGGGTTTCCTGGTACCCAATAAGTTTTTTGATGGTGGTATGACGGGAATCTCCCTGCTCATCCACGAAATATATAAATTCAATCTTTCCTATGTAATCGTCCTGGCCAACCTGCCTTTTATCATAATGGGCCTGTTCACGATTAATCCGCATTTTGCATGGAAAACCCTCTTTTGTATCAGTATGCTTGGCCTTTGCCAATACTATATTCCATATCCTACAGTTACGGACGATAAACTGCTCGTTGCCATTTTCGGTGGTTTTTTCCTGGGTGTCGGAATCGGGCTGACCATGCGTGCCGGTTGCGCCGTGGATGGTATAGAAGTTTTGGCATTATATGCCTGGAGAAGAACCAGTTTCACCATCAGTGAAATTACGCTGGCACTAAATATGCTCATTTTCAGTATCGCCGCTTCACATTTTGGAATTCCGACTGCTTTGTATTCAATGCTCACCTATTTTACCGCCAGCAAAACCATCGACTATGTAATTGAAGGAATTGAAGCTTATACGGGCGTGACTATTATTTCGGCGAAAAGCGATTTGATCAAACACCGGCTGGTGAATGAACTCGGGCGTGGTATAACCATTTATAAGGGTGAACGGGGTTTTTTACCGGGCAAATTCCATATCCACTCCGATGTGGATATTATATTTACAGTAATAACAAGGCTGGAACTGCGCAGATTAAAAAACCTGGTTAGCGAAACAGATCCCCATGCCTTTGTTTTTGCCAATACCATCAAGGAAGCATCAGGAGGTGTGATGAAAAGGCGGCATATACACTAGCCGAATCGAATTTTTGAAATCCAAATTCAATACATTTATTCATAGCTGTCAGATTAGGCATATCCCTGCCTTATTCAAATACCACTTGACTACTGTCCCAGACTACAGTTAAAAAAAGTTCTTATTACACAAACCTAAATCAATATGCATGAAAATTCTCGTAGTCGATGATGAACAGGACATTCAGCAACTATTTGAACAACGATTCCGAAAGGAAATAAAATCCGGAGAATTTAATTTCGTCTTTACGTTTTCGGGTCCTGAAGCGATTGAATATCTGAACCACGCACCGCATGAAGTGGTCCTGATTCTCTCCGATATCAATATGCCGGGCATGAGTGGTTTTGAGCTGCTGAGTGAGATCAAGAAAAAATTCACCAAACCTCCGCCCGTTGTGATGATGATCACGGCTTACGGTGATGATGAAAATCGCAACCAGTCGATCAAAATGGGAGCTGACGATTTCCTGACAAAACCGCTTGACTTTAATTTGCTGAAAACGAAACTTAAATCCCTTGAATGATGGCAAAAATTCTGGTGGTAGATGATGAACCGGATTTAGAAATGCTGATAAAACAAAGGTTCCGAAAACAGATCCGGGACAAGCAGTACGAATTTACGTTTGCGGCTAATGGGTTAGAAGCCATTGAACGCATACGGGAGTCGGAAGACCTCGATGTCGTGCTGAGTGATATCAACATGCCGGAAATGGATGGACTGACCCTCCTGGACAGGATCGGCCCGATGAATCCGATTGTGAAAGCGGTGATCGTATCCGCCTATGGCGATATGGACAATATCAGGATCGCCATGAACCGGGGTGCGTTTGACTTCATCACCAAACCCGTCAATTTCGAAGACCTGGATCTGACCATTATCAAGACCATCAGGCATGTTAACCAAACACGTCAGACGCTTAAAGCCATAAGAGAAAATAATATTTTGCGGATGTATGTGGATGAAACAGTTTTGAATTTCATGAGTCGTCCGGAATATGAAAGCTCTTTATTAAAAAATGAAACCATCGAGGCATCCATTGCATTCATTGACATCTGCGGTTTCACTTCCATTACGGAGACGGAACAACCCAATATGGTTGTAAACATGCTGAACAGTTATTTTGATGTAATTGTAAAAGAAATTATCGCCCAGAACGGTTATGTCGATAAATTCATAGGTGATGCAGTCCTGGCTGTATTCAGGAATGAATTTCATCTGGACAGGGCCATCGATGCCTGCCTGGCAGCCCGGGCGCAGATCGAAAAAATACAACCCGATTCCTCGGGTCTGGCCTTCAGGCCCAAGGTATCCATCGGCATTCATGCCGGTGAAATGATCAGCGGCAATATTGGTTCAGCCAGCCTGCGCCGGCTGGATTATACCGTTATAGGAGATGTTGTGAATACGGCCGAGCGATTACACCAGGTTGCGGAAGCAGGTCAGATCATCATCGCGGAATCCTCTTACGAAAAAATAAAACAATCTTTTCGCTGTAATAAACTGAAAGAGGTTCAGCTGAAACATAAGGCGAAACCGATGCAGATCTACGAGGTGATCTCCTGATAATTGTTAATTGACAATCGACCATTAAACTATATGGTCTGTGCTGATAAAGAGCGGAAATCTACCGGAACCAGTTTGCTGACTCCGGCCTCCTGCATCGTAACCCCGTAGATCACATCCACCGTGCTCATCGTCATTTTATTATGGGTAACGATAATGAACTGGGAATTGTCGCTGAACTGGCGGATCATATTGGTGAACTTGCCCACATTGGCGTCATCCAGCGGTGCATCCACTTCATCCAGGATACAGAATGGCGCGGGCTTGATCAGATAGATCGCAAAAAGAAGCGCGGTTGCCGTGAGGGTTTTTTCGCCGCCACTGAGTTGTTGTATAGAAGAAGGCCTTTTGCCTTTGGGTTTGGCGACAATGTCAATGCCGGTATCCGCCAGGTTTTCGGGGTTCTCTAAAATCAGGTCTGCTGTATCTTCCTCCGTAAACAGGGCTTTAAATACTTTCTGGAAATTCTCCCGCACTTTGCCAAAGGTTTCCAGGAATTGCTGGTTGGCTGTTGTTTCCACTTCCTGTATCGTCAGCAGCAATGTATCCTTGGCATTTACCAGGTCGTTCTTCTGCTCTACGATGAAGTCATACCTTCTCTTCATTTCCTGAAATGCCTCTACCGCGGTTGGATTCACCTCACCCAGGTTTTCCAGTCTTTTCTTCATGCGGTCTGCTTTTTCCTGCAGTTCTTCCGCTGTCAGTTCGCCTGTCCTGGATTCGTCTATAATGTCGTCCAGATTGATGCGGAATTCCACATTCAATCTTTCTTTCATTCCCGCAAGCTGCAATTTCAAATCGTTAAGCCTGTCCTTGATCTCACTGAGAATATGCTCGGCAT
>DATCAO010000237.1:0-2656 GCA_036512575.1 Puia sp. | reverse complement strand
CAAAAAATACAGGTTTATGCGGGCAAATATAAAATCACGGATGATGGTCATGAAGCATTCCTGCAATTTACCGTGGCCGGGAATGCACTGGTGGTTAAAGAACTCTGGAGCGAAAAAACGTACACGATTGTCCCCGAATCTGAATTTATCTTTTTTGCTAAAGATGGTTATTACCCCGTTCAATTCAGCAAAGACAAAGACGGAAACGTTACCCAGGCCCTCATATTTAACAAGGATGTTTGGTTGAAAGTAAAAAGCCAGGATTGAGTGTTCCCACCCCGAAGAAGTCACCAGGTGGATTGCTTTTTTCTTTTTGATTGAACAGCACATATTATCGAATCACCGAGTTCAGCTTCCAATTTGGCAATCGTTTTCAAGGTGAGGTTGTGGTTCCCCTTTAGCCATTTGTTGACTTCAGAGGGTTTTTTATTCATTTTGTCTGCCAGATCTTTTTGAGTAAACCCATTCCGTTTCAAAAGTTCATGTATCCTGACTACGATATTCGTGTACTGGCGGACGAAGATCCGCTCTTCTTCAGGCGTTTCAGATAATATTTTTTTTGCAATCTTGCTTCTCATACTATTGGTTAAAGTATTATTTCTTCGCTTCCATCTTCTACAATAAGCCTCCTGTTTTTAATATCCACAATTATTTCTCCGTTTCTCAACGCCTCGTCAATTCGCTTAGCGAATTGACAGGCTTCAATCCATTTTAGATTCAGGTCCTTACTTTCCCTATTTGTCTGGGCAGTTTTCCTGCCACCATTGAACAGAACAACCAGATCGGAACGATTCTTTATCCTTAAGGCATATAACCTTAAAGGAAAATCAGGAAACAGGAATGAAACATCGCCTAAAACCGCTTTGCCCTTATTCGGAAGACCAACTACCTGGTTCTCATATCGGTTAAACAAAATATCAATGGCACCATGATCATTTCCAATACTTTCCAAAACAAAACTCATTAGTTGCCGGATCTCTGTCGCCAATTCAGGAACAGCATAGTACTTTGTAAAGAATTTATCTGTTTCATTATTTTTAGCATCCTCTTTGCGAACCGTATAAAAGCTGCATTTTTCCGCTTCATCATCCCATATTTCCAAAATAAAGGTATTCACTTATAAGTTAATTTGCAAATTAAACTGGTTATGAAATTCCGGGTACCATTCTCTGAAGAGTCGCAATGGAACAAGTTAAATAATGGGACTGTTGCGGAATACCGTTTTTAAACGCAGACACCATGCGAAAAAAACCATCGCGCTCCCGTCGCTGGCGGTAAAAGCCCGGTCAAGATGAAAGGTCATTATTCAGTTCTGAGGCTTTTCACCGGGTTTGCAACGGCTGCATGGAGTACCTGTAAACTAACAGTAATAACTGCAATGGAAATAACCGCAAATCCTGTTATAATAAATACGGACCAGTGAATCACAATATGATACGCGAATCCCTGCAGCCACCAATTCATAATTAGCCAGGCCAGCGGGCTCGCTATAAAGACGGCAATCGAGATGAGTTTTACGAAATTCAGAGTTAGTAAGTACATGATCTGGTGAATACCTGCACCCAGGACTTTCCGGATACCTATTTCTTTGCGACGTTGTTTTGCTGAATAAGACGAAATCCCCAGCAGGCCAAGACAGGCCAGGGATATGGCAATTCCCGAAAAGACATTCAATACCGTTCCCAATCGCATTTCTGATTCATAAAGCCTATTTAAATCTTCATCCAGAAAGTGATATTCAAATGGGCGATGCGTCACCAATGTTTTCCATTCAGACTTCAAAAAAGATATCGTTTCAGGGATACGCGAGTTCCCCAGTTTAACCAACAGCGACCTTCCCCTGGCGTCCGGAAATAAAACAAGCGGTTTAATGATTTGATGCAGCGATTCAAAATTGAAATCCTGCACTACCCCCCTGACATATCCCCGCCTGTCGCCCAGAAACATTTTTTTCCCGACCGCCATATCCGGTGTCCAACCCAATTGTTTTGCGGCCGATTCATTCAAAATAAAGTGAAATACCCTCTCAGAATCAATGGATGCATCAGCATCCTTCATATCCTGCTGGCTCAGATCGTTTCCTGCAATGAGCCGAAGCCCCACCGTCTTAACAAAGCTTTCATCAATCGGATTCCCGGCAACTGAAATCTCTTCGCTTTCGGGCATGATCGCCGACCGCATGCTGTATCCGCTAATAATATTAACCGGCGTATTTACGCACCGTGATACGCCGGATATATTCGTGTTCGATAAGAAGGCTTGTTTAATCACGGGGAGAAGTGCATTCATGTGATAGTCAAACGGAAGAACCAAAACCTGATCCCGGTTGAAGCCCAGATTCCTGTTTTGAACATACTTTAACTGCCTTTGCATAATAACCGTGGACGCAATCAATAAAATGGATAAAGCAAATTGAAAAACGACCAGGAATTGCCGAATACCCTGGCCCTTCGTGGTATTTTTAAACGAACCTTTTAGAACCTGTACGGGAATTATTTTTGCCAGTAAAATAGCGGGATAACTACCAGCCAAAAAACTCACCAGCAACGAAAGAATGAACATCCCGCTGATAACCTGGAAAGAAAACAAATCACCCGGATTGAATTCCTTTCCTGTTAACCGATTGAAATAGGGAAGAAATAAAAAGGCCGTTAAG
>DATCAO010000236.1:0-3427 GCA_036512575.1 Puia sp. | reverse complement strand
TAGCTATAGATCAGTAAACGAATCCGACCGATTACTGCCTGAACTTTTTCATTATGGTTCCGGTCAAACAGTTCAACAACAAAACGCATCAGCAGCCGCCGGTACTGAAGAATAAAAAAAGTAAATATGAAAAAGAATATGGTCAGCACTGCGGTTTCGACGATTCCGACAAACGTAGTGGCCACAGAATTCATGGCGGTATTGAATATGCCGTTTGCAGATTTGTTTACATAATCTTTCTGCTGGGTATTGGACACATGATATTTGTCGCTAATCCAGCCCTGGATATCATTCCATTTGGCCATCACTTTGGCTTGTAATGAAGGGAGATCCCGGGTCAGCCTGACTACCTGGTGACTGAAAAAATAAAACAATCCGCCCAGCAGGATCATAAAAGTGAGCAAAGTAAAAATAGCAGCCAGTGCACGAGGAAAACCTTTTCGTTCCAGTAGTCGAACAACCGGATGGAGCAGGATGGCAACGAGGAAGGATAAGAATAGGGGAACCAGCACGCTTTTGCCCAGGTACATAAACAAAATGATCAGCGCGATGGCAAAAAGTGTAAACGCCAGCCGGGCGTAAAATGGAAACTTCAGCATAGGAATATCGGGTTTATAAATATTCCGCTAATGTTACGATATTTTCCACCGTAAATCCAAATTCTTTAAAGAGATCATCCGCAGGTGCAGATTCACCAAAATGATCCAGCCCCAGACTCCTGCCATCATCAGTTGTATATTTTATCCAGCCCTGCGTGGAACCCGCTTCAACCGATAACCGTTTACGAATTTTTTTGGGCAGTACCAATTCTTTATACCGGTTGTCCTGCTTTTCAAATAATTCCCAGCAGGGCATGCTGACCACGCGCGCAGGAATGGATTTTTCCTGCAATTTTTCCTGGGCGCTTAATAACAAACTGACTTCTGATCCGCTTCCGATCAGAATCACCTGAGCATTTCCTTTTGCATCAGAAAGAATGTATGCACCTTTTTCAAGACCTTCGGCTTTCGCATACTTATCCTGATCAATAATAGGTATGCCCTGTCGGGTGAGTATGATGGCCACCGGTCCTCCGTTATATTCGAGCGCGACCCGCCAGGCCTGCGTCGTTTCATTGGCATCAGCCGGCCGGATCACCAGGAGGTTGGGAACCGCACGAAGGCCGGCGAGTTGTTCCACAGGCTGGTGGGTGGTTCCGTCCTCACCCAGGCCGATGCTGTCGTGCGTGAACACATAGATCGGTTTAATTTTACTGATGGCCGCCAGTCGCATGGGCGGCCGCATATAATCAGAAAAAATCAGGAAACTGGCGCCATACGGTATGATTCCTTTTGTCAGCGCCATACCATTTAAAATGCCACCCATGCTGTGTTCGCGGATTCCGAAATGGAAATTCCGCCCGTCTCTGTTTTTTGATGAGAAGGAGTCAAAGCCATTCAATATCGTATCCGTGGACGGAGAAAGATCTGCAGAGCCGCCCATCAGGAAGGGAATGGCGGCTCCAATGGCGTTTAATACTTTTCCCGACGCTTTGCGCGTGGCCATTTTTTCTCCTCCGGCAAATACGGGTAATTTTTCTTTCCATCCGGGAGGAATGATTCCATTCGTTGCAGAAACATATTCGTTTGCTTCCAGGGGATATTGTTCCCGATATTGGTTAAACAGGTTGTTCCACTGTTTTTCTTTATCAATGCCCTTTTTCCCCGCTTCACGATAAAAGGAAAGCACCTGATCAGGAACCACGAAATACTGGTCCGGATCAAAACCAAAAAATTTTTTTACGAGTTTCACTTCTTCTTCACCCAGTGGCGATCCGTGCGCTGCCGCAGTATCAACTTTGTGGGGGCTGCCGTATCCGATATGGGTTCTCAGTTTGATTAACGAAGGTCTGGTCGTCTCCTCCTTTGCTTTTTGTAATGCCTCTTCAATAGCAACGAGGTCGTTCCCATCAGGTAAAACCTGCACATGCCAGCCGTATGCAATGAAACGTGTCTCCACGTCTTCTGTAAAAGTAATCTCGGTGTTGCCTTCGATCGTAATATGGTTATCGTCATAGATATAAATCAGATTGCCCAATTTCAGGTTACCGGCAATAGAGGCCGATTCAGAAGTAATGCCCTCCATCATGTCGCCATCACTACAAATGACATATATTTTGTAATCAAAAAGATTAATTCCGGGTTTGTTGTAACGGTCCGCAAGCCATTGCTGGGCGATGCCCATACCTACGCCATTGGCAAATCCCTGACCCAGTGGGCCGGTAGTTGCTTCTATACCCGGTGTTAATCCATATTCGGGATGTCCGGGTGTTTTACTATGCAATTGCCTGAAATTTTTGATATCGTTCAGTGAGAGATCGTACCCGGTCAGGTATAGAAAAGCATATTGTAGCATACAGGCATGTCCGGCCGAAAGGATAAACCGGTCGCGGCCCGGCCAATGGGGATTCTGCGGGTTATAATCCATAATTTTTGACCACAACAGGTGACCGAGCGGAGCGAGGGCCATCGGCGTACCCGGATGACCTGAATTGGCCTTCTGTACGGCATCTGCCGCCATCACGCGCACTGTATTGATGCAATTCATTTCCAATAACGTCGTTGTTTTTTCAATAATTTCCATTATGCTGTTTTTTGATTCCCTGATGATCCCCGATAAATCAGGTGCCCGGTTATTGTATCAAATCGCGGGCCGCAACGACAGCAACTGATATCTCCTGCAATGGATAAATGTTCCCGGTTCCACCGGGAATGCACGCGTTGAATGTCTAATTTTGGCTGAAAATTAGATTTGAAGAAAGCCCGCCGCATACTTACGCGTTTCATAAAAGTAACCGGCATCGCTGCTGCATCTGTATTGATCTTACTTTTCCTGGCACCTTATATTTTTCCTGATACCGTTGGGCAACAAATCAAAAAACTGACCAACCAGTCATTAAAAGGCGAACTGAATTTCTCCCATGCCAGACTGTCTTTCTTTACGCATTTTCCATCCCTCACGCTGAACCTCCACGATGTCGAATTGAAAGGCTCCGCCCCTTTCCTGCAGGATACCCTGCTCTCTGCCGCCAAACTGGGATTTGGGATCAACCTGAAAAAACTGATTTTTGACCACGAAGTCAGCATCAACAAAATATATCTCAACGACGCATTCATTCACATCATGGTGAATGAACAGGGTCAGGCCAATTATAATATTTACGTTACAGACAGCTCCGTCAAAACCAACAGCAACTCCGACTCTGCCGCATCCCTGCATATCGAAATAATTATTATTAAAGACAGCCGGCTCCTGTACAGCGATCAATCGGTGCCCATGCTGATCCAGGCCGAACATCTGTACTACGAAGGATCGGGGGATCTCAGTAAATCCATTTTTGATCTGTCGTCCCATATTCGCACCGACTCTCTCAATTTTACCATCAACA
>DATCAO010000235.1:0-9505 GCA_036512575.1 Puia sp. | reverse complement strand
GGAAAAGACAGCGTGGAAATGGAAGACTTCCAGGATGCGGTAGACCGGGTCATCGGCGGACTCGAAAAAAAGAACAAGATCATTTCTCCGGAAGAAAAACGCATTATCGCCTATCATGAAGCCGGTCATGCCATTTGCGGATGGTACCTGGAACACGCTTATCCTCTGCTTAAAGTGACCATTGTCCCCCGCGGCGTTGCTGCCCTGGGTTATGCCCAATATACACCCAAGGAACAATACCTCTACAATACTGACCAGTTATTCGATCAGATCTGTATGACATTGGGAGGCAGGGCCAGTGAGAAGCTTAATTTCAATAAGATCTCTACCGGTGCCCAGAATGACCTGCAGCAGGTTACCCGGATCGCTTATTCCATGGTAACGGTATACGGTATGAATGAAAAGATTGGAAACGTTAGTTTTTTTGATCCGGCACAGGAAAATCAGTTCACCAAACCTTATTCAGAAGAAACATCCAAACTGATCGATGAAGAAGTGCGGAAACTCATTGATAAAGCGTATGAGTTTACGAAAGGGTTACTTACCGAAAAAACGCACCAATTGCATTTGCTGGCTGAAGCACTTCTGGAAAAAGAAGTACTCTTCCAGAGTGATGTAGAGGCCCTGATCGGAAAAAGACCGTATGAAGAAAAAAGGGCGCTGGATGTGTCAGATCATGAAATTCTGAATGACGTTCCGGACATCAAAATTGCTGAAAACGGAATCCCGGCGCCTCCGGTGCCTGTTCCTCCCGTTGGAGACCTTTAGTTAAAGAATTATGCAGATATCTCCCGCAAAAGAAAATATTCTGAAAAGGATCCGGCAGGCGTTGATTAATCCAACGCCTGTTCCTTTTCCGCAAAGCGAAGGGAATTCCAACGTGTATACTGCCCCAACCCAGGATAATGAAATTGAATTCGCAGAAAATTTCGGCCGGATCCAGGGAAGGTTTCTTTACTGCGCCAATACGGAAGAATTGATCCGCCAATTGAAGGAGTTGGTTGGCCACCAGGCCTGGGCCCAGGTATTCTGCCGGGAGTCAGGACTGCTGCCTCTGTTACAGGAACCATTGAAGGGTTTGCTCATTGCTGAAGACCTTCCTGAAGCAGACGTGTCAATTACCGGATGCGAAGCACTGATAGCCAGAACGGGAAGTATTCTCATGAGTTCCGGACAAGAAAGCGGTAGACTGGTCAGCGTATATGCTCCGGTCCACATCTGCATAGCCTGGACCAATCAGCTTGTTTATGATATCCGTGAGGGCCTGGCTATGCTCACGGAAAAATATAAAAACAAAATGCCTTCTTTTATCACCATGGCGTCCGGTCCCAGCCGCACGGCCGATATTGAAAAGACCCTGGTAGTGGGCGTGCACGGGCCAAAAGAGGTTTATGTTTTCCTGGTAGAAGCTCCATGAATTATATTTGCCCATGCAAATCGCCGAGGGCAAAAAAATTTTCTTCCTTTCTGACTTCCATCTCGGTTCTCCCGATCGCCTCACCAGCCTGCAAAGGGAGAAGTATATCATCCGGTTCCTGGAATCGATTCAGCACGAAGCCGCAGAAATTTTTATCCTCGGAGACCTGTTTGATTTCTGGTTTGAATACAAGACCGTCGTACCAAAGGGTTATGTGCGCATTTTAGGTAAACTGGCTACCCTGACGGATGTCGGAATTCCCATTCAGTTTTTCGTAGGCAATCATGATATGTGGATGAAAAATTATTTTGAAAAAGAACTCTCCATACCAGTGCACTATGAACCGAAGACATTTATACGTAACGGTCTTAAATTCCTGATTGGTCATGGGGACGGCCTTGGACCGGGCGACGGCGGGTATAAATTTCTTAAGAAGATATTCCGGAATACATTCAGCCAGCGCCTGTTTGGCATTTTGCCTCCGGCAATGGGTGTCGGATTTGCTAATTATTTCAGCCACAAAAGTCGAATCGCTACACAACAAACGGAAGAGAGATTCCTCGGAGAAGATGGAGAATGGCTCATTCAGTATTGTAAAAATAAGATGAAAGAAGAAAGCTACGATTATATGATTTTCGGGCATAGGCACCTGCCCATTGATTTCAGGTTCCCCAATGGGAGTCGTTATATAAACCTGGGTGACTGGATCCGGTATTTTACCTATGCATCCTTCGACGGAGATCAACTCACCCTGAAAAGCTTTGATCCGGCTCTCGATGACCAGATTGTCAGGAAATGAAAAAAATTATTCTCCATACTATTATTGTTTTTTTCCTGGGAAACCTTCATGCCCAGAATACGGATAGTCTTCCGCAGATGGCCCGGTTTCTATCCGGTGCGTTTGTAGATTTCCAGGTAGACAACCTGGGTAATATTTTTGTGCTTACTCCGGATAACCAGTTAAAAAAATACAATGCAGCCGGAGATTCACTGGGTGTTTTTAATGATGTCAGGCGTTACGGCAAAATTGCTTATATCGATGTAAGCAATCCGCTGAAGATTCTGCTCTTTTATGAAGAATTCGGAACCATCGTTATGCTGGATCGTTTCCTGAACAATATCAACAGCCTCGACCTGCGCCAGCTGGGTTTTTACCAGGTTACCTGTATCGGGCTGGCTTATGATAATAATATCTGGGTTTATGATGCCCTTGCCGGTAAGCTCAATAAAATCTCCAGCGATGGTACACAGGTCAATCAGACCAACGACATTCGGCCTTTTACGGATTCTGTACCGGAACCGGTTACACTGATTGACCAGGGAGGATTTGTTTATTTATTTGATCCGCACCAGGGGGCATTTGTTTTTGATCATTATGGAGGATATCAGAAACTCATCCCTTTAAAAAACTGGCGGCATTTTTCCGTTATCAATCAGACCATATTGGGCTGGAATGGTCGTGAATTTCTGAAGTACGACGAAAAAATGACAGGTGAAGAAAAGAAGCAAATACCGGCTAACTTTCTGCCGGCACTTAAGATTTTAATTATGCCTGATTTTTTATATGTATTGAAAGCAGATGGCATTCATGTTTATAAGAACTGATCTTTATGAATGAGTTCTGGAACCAGGTTATATTAGATAACCCACTGAGGAAATACCTCTTTGTATGTATAGCTATTCTGATTGGCCTGATATTCAAACGAATATTTTCAAAGTTCGTCGCAGGTTTATTATTCCGGGCGGCGACCACCCTGGGCAAAGGAACCGATAAAAATGCATTTGTCAAACTGCTGCTCGATCCACTGGAAATATTCCTGATTGCATTTATAACCTTTGCCGGGTTAGACAAATTGCGCTTTCCGACAACATTCGAATTCGAAATCTTCGAAATACCCTTTAAATCGATTGTGCACGGGTTGGCCAAAACAATCCTCATTATCGTCTTTATCTGGCTCCTGTTGCGCGTCATCGATTTCATCAGCCTCGTGGTCAAAGAAAAAGCCCGGCTTACAGGAGGGATAAAGGATCACCAGATGATCGTTTTTTTCAGGGATTTTCTAAAGGTCATTGTGGGCATCATCGGTCTGCTGATGGTACTCGGAATGGGGTTCGGACTGGAAGTGAGCAAAGTCTGGACAGGTCTCGGGCTGGCCGGTGCGGCCCTCGCCCTTTCTTTAAGAGAAAGCATAGAAAACCTGATCGCTTCCTTTATCATTTTTTTTGATAAACCCTTTATGGTGGGAGATACGGTAAAAGTGAACAATATATCGGGGGCGGTTGAAAAAATCGGCCTGCGGAGTACCCGGATACGGACAGATCTGAAAACTTATGTCACTGTTCCGAATAAACAAATGGTAGATAGTATCGTGGACAACCAGACCCTCCGCACGTATCGAAAAGCCGAAATAAGGCTGCAGCTGGAATCCGCCACACCTTCAGCCCTGATTGATCTTTTTGTGGAAGATTGCCGTATGCTCCTTTCAGGAAAATCATTCATCAGCGATGCCACGGTCTTTTTCATGGATATATCGGGAACCTCTTTTCAGGTTAATATCGATTACTTTACCAGCCCCATTCCGCTCGTGGAATTCAATGAGATCAGGCAAAAACTAAATCTGGAAATACTCAATCTGATGGAAAGCAGGAAGATAATCGTTGCAGGTTCAGGTATGACCGTGAAGATAGAAAAATCACAATAAGCTCGCCTTCATCTCGAGAAGGAATCTTTTTACTTCTTCCAGTTTCTTGATCGTTTCAAATTTCTCTTCCGCATTTGAATTTTTTCTGAGAAAATCCTTAGCGCCCTCAATCGTATATTTTCGTTGACGGAGCAGATGATAAATCAGGTGGAGATTTTTGATGTCAACAGGACGGAAATACCGGTCGCCTTTTTTATTTTTCTTGGGCTGAAGAATACTGAATTCAGCTTCCCAGAAACGAAGCAGGGACTGGTTCACACGGAACATATCGGCCACCTCGCCCATGGTATAGTATTGTTTCAGGAAAAGGATTTCGTCTTCGGGTATCTGGATCAGGTCGGCTTCTTCTGCTATCTGCCGAATGGATTTCCTGCCCCTGCCGGATTTGAGTTTAAGAACGGGATCAGCCACTGGAATATTAACGGATGGATCTTCAGCAATGATATCAGCGGAATGCTCCACATGCTTCTGTGCCACAGGTTCTGCTGCTACACCTGTTGTATCGGAATCGATTGTTTTTAATTTCTTTAATCTCACACCTACATTCACCGGCTGATCTTCCTGCATGGGCTGAACATCCTGCGGCAGGCCTGATTCTTCAACAAAATTCATGGAGATCTGGGAGAAGGTTGTCATGCTGAATCAAAAATAACAAAAACTATTCCGAAACGGCCTAAAGTTTTCCGAAAAAATTAATCAAAACTCTGATTGCTTGAGGAGGCGAGTTTTAACAGCCGGTCGTATTGTTCCGGCGTTATATCATTATAAAAATAAAACACAGGGTCTACAGGTTCGCCGTTTCGATGCACTTCGTAATGACAATGGGGCCCGGTGCTCTTGCCCGTACTCCCTACCCATCCGATCACCTCTCCCCGTTTAACCTTCTGACCCGGGCGTACTTTTACTTTGAACATATGTCCGAACAAGGTTGCATATCCATATCCATTATGGATAACCACATGATTACCGTATCCGTTTCCGGTATTCCCGGCAGTTTCCACTACGCCATTTGCTGTGGCATAAATGGGCGTGCCGATCGGGGCAGCAAAATCCAGACCCGCATGAAACTTGGTAGTTTTATATACCGGGTCTACCCTGTAACCAAACCCGGATGCGATTCTTTTCAGGTCTTTATTACTTACCGGTTGTATGGCAGGTGTACATGCCAGCAGTTGTTCCTTGTTCTTAATAAAACCGTTTATCTCATCATAAGATTTTGTCTGCGAATGAATCCTTGCACTCAAACCATTCAGGGAAACCCCAATGGATGCGGCCAGATTTTCCTGATCCATACCCTGTACCAACTGAAATTCCTGTTGCTGGGCAAGTGATTTTGCCCTCGCGCTGTCAGGAATCGGGTTGGCTTCGAAAATAGTCCGGTATACTTCGTTGTCACGCTTTTCCAGTCCTCCGATCTGGTCCTGCATTTTTTTCACCTGTTCACTCAGCACAAAATAATTGTCTTTCAGTGCTTCATTGGTCTGCATAAGTCTTTTTTCATTTGCCGAAGGGAAATAATGATAGGCCAGTGTGAGAAGAATGAGGGCAGTAACGATCGAGGCGGATAAGAAACCCAATATACGCAGGAGGGTTACGCGCAGCGGGGTTTCCAGTTTTTCGTACCGGAGGGTATTGGTATTATAGTAATATTTGATCTTTTTCATGCAGTCCCATGATACAGTCCCACTGTTTACGAAGTGGACACTGTACCTTTGCAGCGCCTGATTAATAACGCAAGTGTACTAATTATTATCCTTTTATAAACCCTGATTTTAAGATTGTCTGTTAAAATATGATGGAAAGCGCAGAGATACGGGAGAAATTTCTTGATTTTTTTAGATCCAAAGCACATGTCATTGTGCCGTCCGCCCCGATCGTGTCCAAAAATGACCCGACACTTTTATTTACCAATGCGGGCATGAATCAATTCAAGGATTATTTCCTGGGAAATAAACCAGCCCCCCATCCCCGGGTTGCCGATACCCAGAAATGTTTAAGGGTTAGCGGTAAACACAACGATCTCGAAGAAGTGGGTGTGGATACCTATCACCACACCATGTTTGAAATGCTGGGCAACTGGAGTTTTGGAGATTATTTTAAAAAAGAAGCCATCAGTTGGAGCTGGGAACTGCTCACCAGGGTATATCAAATTCCTGTTGACCGCATTTACATTACCATATTTGGAGGCGACAAAACCGAAAAGCTCGATCCCGATGATGAAAGCAGAAATGAATGGTTGAACTGGGTTGCTCCCAATCGTATTCTGGCCGGATCCAAGAAAGATAATTTCTGGGAGATGGGAGATACAGGACCTTGCGGACCCTGCACGGAAATTCATGTTGATTGCCGCCCTGCGGAAGAAAGGAAAAAAGTGGATGCAGTGCAGCTCGTCAACCAGGATCATCCGCAGGTTATCGAAATCTGGAATAATGTGTTTATTCAGTTTAACCGCCTGAAGTCAGGTAAGCTGGAAAATCTGCCTTCCAGGCATGTCGACACGGGAATGGGTTTGGAGAGACTGGTGCGCGTGTTACAAAATAAACAAAGCAATTACGATACAGATATTTTCAGCGGCTCCATCGCAGCAGTTTCAAAAATAACCGGGAAACATTATTCAGGCTCCGACAACGAGAAAAAAGATATCGCATTCCGTGTGATCGCCGACCATATACGCGCCATAAGTTTTACGATCGCAGACGGCCAGATTCCGTCGAACACAGGTGCAGGATATGTAATTCGAAGAATACTGAGGCGCGGCGTACGGTACTACTACTCTTACCTGGATTATAAAGAACCGTTATTGTATCAGCTGGTTCCGGCACTCGCATCACAGTTTAAAAATGTATTTCCCGGGTTGATGGAACAACAGTCATTTGTGGAAAAGGTAATCCGGGAAGAAGAAGAAGCCTTTCTGCGCACGCTGGATAAGGGTATAAAAATTTTCAACGATTATATTGAACATGGTGCTACTCAGAAAACTGAAGCCAACTGGCACGCGCAAAAAAGAATATCCGGCGCTTTTGCTTTTA
Organism: Puia sp.; assembly: GCA_036512575.1. Lineage (GTDB taxonomy): Bacteria > Bacteroidota > Bacteroidia > Chitinophagales > Chitinophagaceae > Puia. The sequence goes on along the minus strand of DATCAO010000235.1, from coordinate 2,357 downwards.
AACTGAATGATACCTATGGTTTCCCTGTCGACCTCACATCACTGATGGCCAGGGAAATCGGATGGACAGTCGATGAAAAAGATTTTGAAGCGGAATTGCAAAAACAAAAAGACCGATCAAGGGCAGCCGGTTTGATGGACACGGGTGACTGGGTACCCGTAAATGAAAACGGCAAAGTCATATTTTCCGGATATACAGAATTGAATACCCGAACTGAGATCAATCGATGGCGAAAGGCAAAAATAAAAGGCAAAGAATTGTTCCAGCTCGTTCTCGGAAAAACTCCTTTTTACGCTGAAAGCGGCGGACAGGTCGGCGATACCGGCTTTTTGAATATCGGGGGCGAAACGATTGAAGTGCTGGATACAAAAAAAGAAAACGATCTGATCCTGCACTTTACTGATAAACTGCCTGCAGACCAAACCGGACCAGTCATTGCCAGTGTGGATGCAAAAAAAAGAAAAAACACAGCCATTCACCATACGGCTACGCATTTACTTCATGCCGCCCTGAGAAAAGTGCTTGGGATACAGGTGACTCAAAAAGGGTCATTGGTAAATGCGGAACACCTGCGTTTCGATTTTTCACATTTTTCCAAACTCAGTAATTCCGAGTCTGCGGAAATTGAACATATGGTGAATGAAAAGATCAGGGAAAACATTCCGGTGGTCATCAAAGAAATGCCCAGGGATGAAGCTCTGAAAACGGGGGCCATGGCCCTTTTCGGAGAGAAGTATGGTGAACGGGTTCGGGTGGTCATCATCGACCCGGATTTTTCCGTCGAACTTTGCGGGGGTACTCATGTGGGTTCTACAGGGGAACTGGGGTTTTTTAAAATCAAATCTGAAACAGCTGTTGCCGCGGGTGTGCGTCGTCTGGAGGCCGTCGCCGGGGAAGCCGCAGAAGAATATATCGAGAAGGAATTGGCAGTTTTGTCTGCGGTAAGAGAACAGTTAAAAAACCCGAAGGATTTGCTGAAAACCCTGCAGGATTTGCAAACCGAAAACAGTAGTTTACGCAAGAGGATTGAGTCTTTCGAAACGAAAGAAGCGGGACTTTTGAAAACGGAATTATTAAAGGAACTCATTTCTGTGGGTAAATATCATTTTATCGGAAAGATCTATGATGGAATTGTTTCAGAAACGATTAGGAAATTATCCAGAGAACTTCGCCAGGAAATACCCGGTCTCCTGATTGTTTTGGCGGTCGTTTCAAATGCCAAACCCTTTGTGGTCATCGGCCTGGGCGACCAGCTGGTAAAAGAGAGAAATTTGGACGCTTCTGTAATTAATAAAGAAATTGTGCTGCCAAGAATCGGAGGAGGGGGTGGAGGGCAAAAAACCCTGGCTTCTTCCAGCGGACAGGATTCCTCAGCGCTCGAATCGATCCTGACTGATGTAAAAGCACTTCTCTAATTGTAAATAGCAGGCGCTCGATTTCCCTGTTTTGCAAATTAGAAAGCGTTGAACGTTAGGCCTTAGGCTTGCAGCCTAAAAATTCTGTTAAAGATTCCGAAACTCTTTTGTGCGAATATTTTCGTATTTAAAAAATATCCCTATATTTGAAATACGAAACTTGACGTAGATATAAAAACAAAATGAACAGAGATGAAAAAACGCATTTACCAGGCAGCTTCAATGGTTGCAGTTTGTTTGGCTGTTAGTTTCCAGACGCTTGCACAGACTGCGGTTTCACCGCCCCCGCCGCCACCCCCGGCTATTAAATCCGCAAGCCCTGACAAAACGGATCAGAAAGAAATCATTATCCGTCAGAAGGGCGATAAGGATGCCAAACTTACAGTGGAAATTAAAAATGGGGATCTTTTTATCAATGGAAAACCTGCAGACAAATTCGATGACAAGGATATCATCATCGAAAAAAGGGATGTAAATGACGAAGAAGATATTGAGATACCTGAACTGGCCTATACGCCATCCCCTTTCCGGGAACGTGACTATGAAGATGCCGCAAGAGGATATCAAAGGGCAGAACTTGACAGGCAGCGCAGTAATATGGATGCGCAACGAAAAATGCTGAAATCCATTCGCGTCAGGATGAACGAAGTATTCCTGGGCGTTTCTTCTAAAAAGACAGATAAAGAAGGCGCCAGTGTGCTGGAAGTGACTAAAGGAAGTCCTGCTGAAAAAGCGGGAATTTTAAAAGGTGATCTTATTATCCGGGTAAACGAAACCAAAATAACCGGTCCGGAAAATCTGTTTGAAACCATACATAATTTCAAATCGGGAGATAAGGTGAGGATTGTTTTGGTTCGCGGCGGGAAAGAGCAAACGGTTAATGCGACATTGGAAAAAGGCGAGCAGATGAAGGATTTTAACTACAATTATAATTACAATTTC
>DATCAO010000234.1:0-2198 GCA_036512575.1 Puia sp. | reverse complement strand
GGGCGAAGTGCATGCTCTTTGTGGTGAAAACGGAGCCGGCAAAAGCACTTTAATGAAATTGATTGCAGGAAATATAAAGCCAGATAAAGGAAACATCTATTGGGAAGGAGTGCCTGTTATTTTTAACAGCGCTGCGGATTCCATAAAAAAAGGCGTGGGAATTGTTTATCAGGAAAGAAGCCTGTTCATGCAGCTCAGCGTGGCGGAAAACATTTTTCCCGTTAAACAACCTTGTAATCATTGGGGGTTAATTGATTTTGCCAAATTGATAAGGCAAACAAAAGAATTATTAGATCAATTGAAATTAAACGACATCTCACCCAATGCTATAGTCGGCAGCCTTCCGACAGCTCATCAACAAATGGTTGAAATAGCCAAAGCACTGGCAGTGATGCCAAAACTTCTTATACTTGATGAACCTACGGCCTCTATTACCCAAAAAGAAACATGGTTGCTTTTTGATATTATTCGGGAGCTTACCGCCAAAGGAGTAGCTGTGATATATATTTCACATAGAATGCAAGAGATCCCGGCCATCGCCGATAAAATAAGTGTTTTAAAGGACGGTATTTTCCAGGGAACAATACCCGCGAACACATCTATCGACGAGATTATAAAAATGATGGTCGGACGCAATATCCCCCACCACAAATTTAAAAACAGCACAAGGACAGATGTTGCACTTGAGGTAGGCCATTTTACCGGAAGGGCATTTCAGAACATATCTTTTAATTTATTCGCCGGAGAAATATTGGGATTGGCGGGACTTATCGGTGCAGGAAGAAGCCAATTGGGAAAAGCTATTTTTGGCGCCTCACTGATCAAGAAAGGGAATGTAAATATATATGGGAAATTAGTCCGGATACATTCTCCCAATGAAGCTGTTGCAAATGGAATTGCCTATCTGCCTGAAGACAGAAAACTATTCGGCGTTTTTAGCCATTTAAGCATTGACGAAAATATCATATCAGCTTCTCTAAACAAATATGCCGTAAAGGGCCTCCTCAACTATCGAAAAATTAGAAAGTTCGCCGAGCAATTCAGGAAATTACTACATATCAAATCTGTTTCAATAAATGAGAATATCGAATCTCTGAGTGGGGGAAATCAACAAAAAGTTTTGTTGGCTCGATGGTTTTCCGTTGATCCTCTGATCATCATAGCTGATGAGCCGACTCACGGTATTGACATCGGATCAAAATCGGAAATGTACACATTTTTCAGAAAGTTTGTGGAAGACGGTAAAAGCATTTTATTAATCTCAAGCGAGTTACCAGAACTACTATTACTATGTGACCGTATCGCTGTTATGAATAAGGGAGAAATCAAGGCAGTACTAAACAGAAAAGAAGCTACAGAAGAACTACTGATGCATTATGCATCAGATTGATTAGAATTTTTGCGCATGAAATGGAACCTAATTTTGCAAAACCGGGTCTTTACTTTGGGAATAACCATTCTTGTAATGAGCGTATGCATGTCCGCAATATATCCGTTGACTTTTCCAACAGTACAAAACTTCTCGCAAATTCTACTCAACCTCTCCGTCGATACGATTGTAGCTGTTGGTATGATGATGTTAATGATAGCAGGGATGTTTGATTTGTCAGTTGGTTCAGTAGTTGCGTTTGCGGGCGGTCTGGCAGGATATTTAATGAACCATTATCAGATTTCTTTTTTGCCGGCAATCGTAGTCGCTCTGGCAGGTGCCACGCTAATTGGATTTATTAACGGCCTCCTGATTGCAAGAATACGTATTAACCCGATGATTCAAACCCTGGCCATGATGGGAGTCGCCAGAGGATTTGCTTTAATGTTGAGTGGGGCCGGAATTCAGAATTTCCCTTATGGTTTTATTTACATTGGTCAGTCTAAACTGATCGGTATACAAGCTCCCGTATGGTACATGCTAATGATTGTTCTGCTTTTTTCCTTTGCAACAAAACGGACGGTTTTCTTCAGAAAATTTTACTACATCGGCAGTAATGAAAAAGCTGCTTTTTTATCAGGAATTCCGGTTGTCAAAATGAAAATTTGGGCATTTGTAATCATGGGGTTGCTTTCTGGTATTGCAGGCATATTATTGTCCTCCAGGCTGGGTGCCGCATTATCCAGTTCTGGCACCGGCATGGAGTTGCGTGTGATCACTGCCGTAATACTGGGAGGCGCCAGTTTATCTGGTGGTCACGGAAAAATAT
>DATCAO010000233.1:0-8395 GCA_036512575.1 Puia sp. | reverse complement strand
CCATTCCCTTCAGGGCGAGTTTTCCGAATCCTAACGGTGTTCTGCGATCCGGAAGTACCGGGCGGGTGAGGATTTCTGTTAATCTGCCGGCAGGCCTGGTCATTCCACAGGAATCTACATTTGAACTACAGGATAAGGTATTTGTCTTTTTGCTTGGAGACAGTAATAAAGTGCACAGCGCAGCCGTGCGGGTCACCGGCAGATCAGGAAACTATTACCTGGTGGAAAATGGAATCAAAGCTGGTGACCGGATCATATATTCAGGAGTAGACAAACTGAATGATGGCGCGTACGTGCAACCTGTGCCTATGTCGCTGGACAGTCTCCTGAAATCAAGACCCATGTAGTTGTATTTGCATTTAAAAAATAATAATGTTTAGAAGATTTATAGAGAGACCGGTTTTGTCCACTGTGATATCGATCATCATTACCCTTCTGGGATTGATTTCTATGTTCTCGCTGCCGATCACCCAGTTTCCCGATATCGCGCCGCCGACCGTCAGTGTGAATGCTTTTTACCCTGGTGCCAATGCGGAAGTGGTAGCCCGCGCTGTTGCCACACCGCTGGAAGAAGCCATTAACGGCGTAGAGAACATGACCTATATGATCTCTACTTCGGGTAACGACGGTTCCATGTCTATAAATGTATTTTTCAAACAGGGTACCAATCCTGACCTGGCTGCCGTCAATGTTCAAAATCGGGTATCCAGGGCCGTTAGTCAGATTCCTGCGGAAGTGGTCCAGGCGGGCATATCCACCCAGAAGCAGCAGAACAGCATGATCATGGTCACCCTGCTTTATACGGACGATAGCGCATATGATGAAAAATTCCTGCAGAACTATACCAAGATCAATGTGCTTCCGGAAATTCAGCGGGTACCGGGAGTCGGTCAGGCCCAGGTTTTTGGCGCCAAGGATTATTCCATGCGGATTTGGTTACAACCTGACCGGCTGGCGTCTAATAATATTTCGGTGAAAGAGGTGCTGGCAGCTATCCAGGATCAAAATGTTGAAGCAGCTCCAGGCAGATTCGGTGAAGGAAGCAGCGCTTCTTTCGAATACATTTTGAAATATAAAGGCAAGCTCTCCCAAAACAGGGATTACGAAGACATCATTATAAAAGCGGGTGCTGACGGTTCAATCATTAAATTAAAAGATATTGCACGCGTGGAACTGGGAGCTTTTTCTTACAGTTCCAATGGATTGGTTCAGGGTTATCCCGGAACGGGCATTGGTATTTTTCAAACTGCCGGGTCCAATGCTAATGAGATTCTGATTGCAGCTGAAGAAGTAATGAAAGAGGCTGCCACTAAATTTCCAAAAGGAATCCATGCATTTACCATATTCAGTGCAAAAGATTTCCTGGATGCATCCATCACCCAGGTGAAGGAGACATTGCTGGAAGCCTTTTTCCTCGTATTTCTGGTGGTATTCATTTTCCTGCAGGATTTCAGGTCGACCCTTATACCAGCCATTGCGGTACCTGTAGCGATTATCGGTACATTCTTTTTCATGCAGCTTTTTGGATTTACGATCAACCTGCTCACATTGTTTGCACTTGTCCTGGCTATTGGGATTGTTGTGGACGATGCCATTGTGGTTGTAGAAGCGGCACATTCGAAAATGGAACGAACGGGATTAAATGCAAGGGATGCAACGATTCAGAGCATGAATGAAATTTCCGGTGCAATCATTTCCATCACGCTTGTTATGGCAGCAGTTTTTGTACCAGTGGGTTTTATGCAGGGGCCTGCAGGCGTATTCTACCGACAGTTTGCCTTTACGCTGGCCACAGCGATTTTGATTTCTGCCCTCAATGCCCTGACGCTGAGTCCTGCGCTATGCGCTCTTTTTCTAAAAAATGTTCATGCACCCGGCGAGGAAAATAAAAAGGAAGGGTTTGCGAAAAGGTTTGGAAACGCTTTCAATGCCGGGTTTAAAGCCACGACGGAACGATATGTAGGATCTGTACGTTTCCTGATCAGGCATAAATGGGTTGGACTTCTGGGTCTGGTTATTGTGATCGGGTTAACCATCTGGGAAGTCAGGAAAACTCCCAGCGGATTTATACCGGCAGAAGATCAGAATTTTATTATCCTGTCACTCAATCTGCCACCTGCATCCTCACTGGACAGGACCAATGTGGTTATGCAAAAGGTGGATAGCTTATTGAAAACTGTTCAGGCGATTGACAGTCGCGGGGGGATCAGCGGATTGAATATTCTTTCGGGCTCAAATAGTTCAGCTTACGGAGTTGGTTTTATTAAACTAAGAAATCAAACGGACCGGGTTCCGAGAAAAAGAATTGATCAGGTGGTGAAAGAAATCAATGAGAAGATGTCGTCCATTAAGGAGGCAAGTGTTTTTTTATTTCAGCCACCAACCGTACAGGGATTTGGGAATACCAGCGGTTTCGAAGTAATCATTCAGGACAGGAATGGGGGGCCGCTGGACAAATTAGGTCAGGTTACAAATGATTTTATCGGGGAACTTTTTAAGAGGCCGGAAATTGGTTTTGCTTTTACTTCATTCAATACAAAAAATCCGCAATTTTTAATACAAATAGATAATGCGAAAGCAAAACAATTAAATGTTTCTGTGGCGGACATCCTGGGTACCATGCAGGTTTATTTTGGGAGCAGTTTTGCTTCCGATTTCAACCGTTTTGGGAAATATTATCGTGTAATTGTTGAAGCTGATGTGCCTTACCGGCGGGATCCCTCAGCCATGGACGGGATCTTTGTTAAGAATTCTGCCGGTTTAATGGTACCACTCAATGAACTGGTTTCATTGCAAAGGGTATATGGTCCGGAATCCGTAAACCGGACCAACCTGTTCAACTCAACAACAATTAACGGGAATGTAAAACCGGGATACAGCACAGGGGATGCGATTAAAGCCATCAAGGAAACGGCTAAGGCACACCTTCCGCGTGGATATTCTTATGAGTTGTCTGGTATCACGCGGGAAGAAAGTAATGCCGGTGTCCAGACACAGCTCATTTTTGTTCTAAGCGTTGTATTTGTATATTTTTTGCTATCGGCGCAGTATGAAAGTTATATCCTGCCTTTGGCGGTTCTATTATCCATACCCACCGGACTTTTAGGTGTATTCCTGTTCATCAATCTGACCGGGATTGAAAACAACATCTATGTACAGGTAGGCATCATCATGCTGATCGGTCTGCTCGCAAAGAATGCCATTTTAATTGTTCAATATGCCGTTGCGAGAAGGCGGTCCGGAATGGAACTGGTTGCGGCTGCAATTGAAGCCAGCCGCCTGCGCCTGCGTCCGATCCTGATGACATCATTTGCTTTTATCGTCGGATTACTCCCCCTCACCTGGGCTACAGGCGGATCTGCGCTGGGCAACCGGTCAATCGGAACCGGAGCAGTAGGCGGCATGCTCGTGGGGGTTTTACTGGGTGTATTTATTATACCTGTACTTTTTGTGGTATTTCAGTCCCTGCAGGAAAAAGTAACCGGCAAACCAAAAAGCATAAGAGAGAAAAAATATGAGCTCAGGTCAGAATAAATCATACTGATCCAACCATAGAAAATGAAAAAGTTATTCCAGTTTAGTCAGGTCGTTGTTGTATGCCTGTTTCTGATTTTGGTATCCTGCAGAACGGGTAAGAACTACCAGCGCCCTACCGTACTGTTGCCTGAAAAGTTTAACCAGACAGGCGTTGCTTCTTCAGCTGATTCTAACAGCCTCGCAGATATTTCCTGGAGAAATTATTTCTCAGATCCCACTTTAAGGTTATTAATCGACAGCGGTATTTCCCGGAATTATGACCTGCAGTATGCGCTGAGAAATATCAGTATTGCCCAGTCCCAGGTCAAACAAGCCCATTGGTTATGGATACCACAACTTCGTGCAGGGGCATCCGGATATTATTACCGGAATTCAGACAACGGCCCTTCAGGTATCAATAACGGTGCAATCGCAAATAATTCTACAGACTGGCTGGCGTCGGTAAATATGTCGTGGGAGATTGATGTGTGGGGAAAAATAAGCCGTCAGCAGGAAGGTGCCATGGCTAATTACCTGCAGACCTATGAGGCGGCCAAAGCGGTGCAAACCAGGCTGGTGGCTGAGATTGCCCAGGGGTATTTCAGCCTGCTCATGCTGGATCAACAATTGTCTGAAACTAAGAAGACACTTGTACTCAATACGGATTTCGTAAAACTAACCCGCCTCCTGTATGACGCAGGTGAGGTGACTTATCTGGCTGTTCAACAAGCGGAAGCACAGAGACTGAATACCGCCGCACTTGTACCCACTATTGAGCAAAACATTACCATCCAGGAAAATGGTTTGCAATTGCTTACCGGAAACCTGCCGGGAGTTATTCAGCGCGATGTTCCTTTAACGGAAGTTCATTTCAACGATACACTGGCAACCGGCCTGCCGGTTTCTATATTGAATCGCAGGCCTGACGTTCGTGCCAATGAGCTGGCACTGGTGAATGCCAATGCACAGGTTGGGGTCAATCAAGCCAATATGTATCCTGCACTTACAATCACAGCGGGTACCGGTTTTGAATCTTTAAAATCCAGCAACTGGTTTAACATACCCGGCTCGCTGTTTGGATTGGCGGGAGCATCTCTGATCCAGCCGATTTTACAGGGCAGGCAACTCAAAACACAATTTGAAATTGCAAAACAAAAAAGAGAACAGGCGGTGATTCAATTCCGGCAATCTGTATTGACGGCCGGAACGGAAGTTTCCAATGCCCTGGTGCAGGTAAATAAATTGACGGAGCAGGAAGGGCTGGCCAGGCAAAGAACCGACACGCTTTCGGCAGCCGTGAATAACGCGCAACTTCTTTTCAGGAATGATTTGGCCAATTACCTCGAAGTGATCATTGCCCAGCAAACAGCCCTTGATGCACAACTGAGTCTGGCTTTTATTCAAAGGGATGTGCTGAATGCCCGCGTAGAATTATACAGATCACTGGGCGGCGGCTGGAGATGACAATTGTAATGTGGTTAATGGGGAAGGGTGCATATGTGGAGATGAGGGGATGAAATGATTAATTATAATTTGGAAATGCCTGATTAAATTTTCATCTTTCCTCATTAAAATTCCAAAATATGTCTTTCCCAATTTCATATATCTGCCATCCCAGACCTGCCGCATCATCGGGGTTAACTGTTTGCAACAGTCATGAATGATTCCCAAAAGCATTATTGGCTTAAGTCCGGGTCTTACACCCTGATGCTGAATATCCAACAGGTCCTGTTTGGATTTGGGAGCTTCTATTTTCTTGTCCGCATGCTGGATAAACATAGTTTCGGTGTATGGACTTTGTTCATAGCCACCACCTCCATCTTTGAAATGGCCAGAAGCGGGCTGATTCAATATGCCCTTGTAAAATTCCTATCGGAAAGTGCAGAACCGGAAAGGCCTAAAATAATTACGGCATCTTTTATATTGAGTGCTGCGATTATGGGCGTCTGTATCATCATCAATATTTCACTCGCGTCGTGGCTTGCACGGATCTGGCATTACCCGGGACTGATGCAGATGTTTATTATTTTTAATTTGGTATATGTACTGCAGGGGGTATTGTCGCAATTCCAATGGATTGAGCAAGCCAGTTTCAGATTCCGGGGCATATTGATTACAACCATAATAAAACAGGGTGGTTTTTTTCTTTTCGTTTTTATCTCCTTTCTTTTTCATTCCCGGGTTTCTCTGATTGGCCTGATCTATGTGCAGGCTGTTTGTATTGCCGCGGCCATAGTTGCTGAATATTTTTTTGTACAGGGGCATCTCGTGTTATCCCGGGAAATTCATTCATATTGGATTGGGAAATTATTCGGCTATGGGAAATTTGTTTTTGGCACTTACCTGACAACAGTTCTTTCCGGATCTATCAATCAAATGATGCTGGGCACGATGATTTCTCCTGCCGCTTCGGGTTCCTATAACGTGGCGATGCGTATTGTAAGCCTGACGGATATTCCAACCAATGCTCTGGGTGCCATTCTTTTTCCACAAAGTGCAAAACGATTTGCAGAACAGGGCGTGGAAGCTGGCAAGTATTTATATGAAAAATCGGTCGGGACGATCATTGCGATATTGGTTCCCATCGTCATTTTTGTGTTTTGTTTCCCCCCCTTCATTGTGCGTTTGATTGCAGGAATTCAATATGGAGAAGCAGCGCCAATGGTTCAATTCATCATCCTGACATGTTTGTTCAGTCCCTTTGACCGCTTTTTTGGTGTCATCCTGGATTCGATAGGCCGCGCAAAACTGAATTTCACAATAATCCTCAGTTTTATTTTGCTTACTCTTTGTCTGAACTATTTTTTGATCGGACGTTTCGGCATTATGGGCTGTATTTACGGAACCATAATCGCAGACGCAATTGTGGTCATCATCAGGCAGGTTTTATTATTTAAGATTTTGAATGTGAATCCTTTGAGTCCTTTTATCTACGCATGGCGGTTTTACCCGGAATTCATACGGACTTATATCAGCCCTATTTTTCGTTAATGTACCGACTCCTTTGTATTCCTGCTTTCTAGTGCTTTGACTATCTGAAAATTATGTTTAAATTGAGGGTGTTAGGTTTGTAAATACCCGTTCCGATGGAAGTTAAAAAAGTGGATGATATCTCGTATGCAGATTTTATGCGGGAGTTTTATCAGCCGGGAATCCCTGTAGTCTTTAAGAACGCTTCAAAAGTTTGGAAAGCGAAAGGGGTATTTACCCCAAACTGGTTTCGGAATCATTATGGGGAGCGAAAGACAACTGTAGCCGGTGAGACTTATAATATGCTGCAGATCATGGATATGGTAGAGAACAGCACGATAACCCACCCTGCACCATATCCTTGTATATTCAATATACCGGAATCCCTGCCTGAAATACTGGATTTGCTCCAGCCCCTCCATTTAAACTATGCAATTCCCAACTGGCTTACCAGTAAATGGTTTACCAGAGGGCATTGGGGATCTGCCACGGAATTATTTATTGGTGGTCCCGGGGGGAAGTTTCCCTATATACACCTGGACTATTTTCACCTGAATGCGTGGATTACACAGCTTTACGGCGAAAAAAGATTTACTGTTTTCCCCCGGGGCCAGGAAGAAATGCTTTATCCGGTTCCTGAAGATCCCTGGAGATCTGAAATCAATATTTTTGAGCCGGATTTTCAAAAGTATCCGAGATACAGAGAGGCTACACCCGTACACTTTGTGGTTGACCCGGGAGAGACTCTTTTTATACCCAGTGGAACCTGGCATACTGCCTATTCCCTTACACCGACCATTTCAGTTGCATTCGATCAGTTAAACAGCCGAAATTATAAGGATTTTATCAGGGACGTATGGTCTTTCAAAAAAAAAGAAAGCGGAGTAAGGGCAATTGCAAAAACCAGTTATGCGTGGCTGGCCGGGCAGGCTTGTAAACTGGACAATGGCCTGCATTTTCAAAAATATAAGTGAAAATAAAACCGGGAGGAGATGGAAGTACAAAAGGTAGGAAATATCTCTCATCAGGAATTTATGAACAGATTTTACAATCCGGGAATTCCTGTGGTTTTTACATCGGCTTCAAAAGTCTGGAAAGCCAGTACCCTGTTCACGCCGGATTATTTTCGTTATCATTTTGGCAAAAGGCAAACCACAGTAAATGACCAGACTTGTAATATCAGCGAAATACTGAATTGGATTGAGAACAGTTCGCCTGCTCATCCCGCCCCCTATCCCATAAAATTCGACATCCCGGATCAACTTCCCGAACTCATGCCTCTGATTATGCCGCTGGGTATGAACTACGCAAAACCGAACTGGTTTGAAAGTAAAGCCTTTCCCAAGAAAGTTTTCGGAAGTTCCATCGAACTATTTTTTGGGGGACCGGGAGGTAAATTCCCAATCGCTCATATTGATTTGTTTCATACCAATGCCTGGATCACCCAATTATTCGGCAAAAAGAACTTCATCGTGTTTCCGCGCGGCCAGGATGAGTTCCTTTACCCGAATGCTGAAAACCCCATCGTGTCGGACGTGAATATATTTAATCCGGATTTCGAAAAACATCCGGCATTTCGCAAGGCCACTCCGCAAATAATTACGGTAGAACAGGGGGAGACTATTTTTATCCCCTGGGGCATCTGGCATTCTTCTGAGTCGTTAACGCCGAGCATATCCGTTATTTTCGATCAGATCAATAAAAGAAATTTTTATTCCTGGACCCGCGACGTCTGGGATTATAAGAAAACGGGAAATAAATTAAAGGCCTGCCTGAGCATGGGATACTATGCAGTTGCAGCAAATATATTATGCAGGGTTGGTGACGCATTGGGGGTAAAAAGAAGGTATCAAAAGAGTTAATTCAGTCATGAAAGTTCCTTTCCAAAAATCAGATGGTCAGCAAAACC
>DATCAO010000232.1:0-7357 GCA_036512575.1 Puia sp. | reverse complement strand
CGGATCAGCAAAAGGGTTTTTGAACTTTCGTGTATCGGGAAAAGCATTGTCCACTTTTAAAAGGAATCGGGTCGGTCTTTGTGTTTTACACCCTGTACCAGGAAATCAGTCTAGAAAATTTTTAGTGGAACAAACGAACGGGATACATGCAGATCATCGTTTTCCGCGTTTTATCAGTCCCCAGATCATCTGTACAGATATACGCAGCATAACCTGGAACATCGACGAAAGTGTATCCGCAAACATAACCTGTCTGGGTGATGCTTTCGAAATGGAAGACCACCGAAACTGGGCAGATTATTCTTTTAAGACTTACTGTACTCCCCTGTCCCGCCCGTTTCCTGTTGAAGTCCGGAAAGACGAAGAGATACAACAAACCGTCATGGTATCGCTACAAAATGCTTCATACAAAAAAACCAACCCCTCAAAAGAAGTTAATATTTTAGTTGGAAGCAGAAAATTCAACATGCCTTTCATTGGAGTCGGGAGAACTTCACATTCGGAAAAATTAAATGATAAAATATTAAAAGAAATAAAAAAAATTGGATTTTGCCATTACCGTACCGAGCTTTATCCAGGCATCGGAAACTGGCAATCAGATTTATTACTGGCTGCCACCGAAGCAAAAACTCTTCATACTGGCCTGGAGATTTTCCTGTTTTTATCCGCTGACTTTACAAGCGAAATTGAAGAATTTTTGAAGATAGGTATCGGTGAAAAAGAAATAAAGCAAATTGCAATTCTTCCCCGCAATGAATGTATAGCAATTAACCCGATGCTGGAGAAGGCAGTCCCCCTGCTAAAAAATCGATACCCATCCGTTCCCCTGGGTTCGGGTACAACCAGTCACTTTGCTGAACTCAACCGTTCAGATTTAAATCCTGTCTTGTTGGATTTTGTAACCTATTCCGCCAATCCACAGGTACATGCCACAGACAATAAGACAATTATTGAAAACCTGCCTGCACTGGGTGAAACAATCATCTCTGCCAAACAAAAATTTCCTTCCCGGAAAACCCATGTTTCACCACTTATATTCATCAATCCAGACAAAAAAGGGAAAATAAATGACTCTGTGGTCTGGATCGATCCAAGGCTAAAAACTTCTTTCGGGGCTGGATGGCTGGTGGGTAGTCTTCAAAGTATCGTTTTGTCGGGGGCTGACAGCGTTACCTGTCTTGAGACACTGGGAGAAAACGGTTTGTTTGAGACGGTTACCGAACCAAAGACAAAAAAAAATCCGCTGATAAAGGTTTTTAAAGAAGTCCTTAAATGGAAATTCTTATTTCCAGTTTCCTGCCATCAACCGAATGTCATTTCCTGTCTTGTCTTTAAAAAAGCAAAAAAAACTTTGTATATCCTCGCCAATCACACAGACTGCCGCCAAAAAGTCTGTATTCGGAATGACTCCACAAACAAGATACTTATCCGGAAAACTCTTTTCCCCTATCAGGTTAGATTTCTATACTGCTGATTTTTTATTTTTGCGATGCCCTGCGCGAGCCCAATAATTGTTCAACATATCCTATTAATGCGGGACTACCTGTTTTCAACAATATGTTATCTGATAAAGGCCTCAGATACCACGATACTTCATACGTTATAAAACCTCCCGGCTGAAGTTTGGTAAATTTGCCATGGGTTTCAAGTTCTAGGTACGTCCGTTTTGCATTGGTATAAATTTCAGCAGTTCCCTGGCCCGGTGCAACTTCCCGGGACGTCACAAATGGAAATGATTTTATAAATAATAGTTTATTTCCTGCACACGCCATCCATTCCGCCAAACTATAGGAAAACAATTTCCCGTCAGTCGATGCTTTGACGGAACCCTGAAAATACCAAATCATTTGATTTTTTAACTTAACGCCTTCCAAATCCGACCTTGGTAGCGAATGGCTGAGCTTTCCTGGGTAAAATACAAGTCCTTCTTTGGTTCTGATTAGTTCCCAGGGGCCCACAGATAATGGAATCTTACCTGAATTATATATTTTGTAGACGATGTGTAGAGACGAATCACCGGGACGAAGGGAAAAAAATTTTTCAAAACGCAATCCCGACCGAGACTGTTTTCCCAAAAGATGGATATTTAGCTTATCATTTTTAATAATGGTATATGGTTTTCCATCCAGTGCAGAATCAACGGGCCACCATTTGTTTTGGGGATCAGGCCAGAAGGTAGCTCCAAAATAATCAGGTTCGGTGGTTTTTTGAATTAGAAATTCGTCATCATTCCATCTAAAAGACACAACTCTTGCCCCAACAGAAGGGTCAATCCGCACCATCATTGGCCCATATTTCAAACTGCAGCAATGCTTTTCTGAGATAAGACTGTCCTTTTTATCCGGAGTGCTGAAAGACTTGGCCTCCCTGCCATACCTTAACGACCTGGTCAATGAAAGCAAAAAAATCATTAACCCAAAAATCAGGAAGTTTATTTTCAGCATATAATGACGTAATTGAAAAGGTGCAACAGGGTTATTCGTCAACGCCATCAACAACCAAAACCCAATCCGAATCTTCATTGGGCGGCCGGAAAAAAAGCCCGGGTTTCCTGTCCGCAAAGACCGGATTAGTCATCGTCCCGTCTTTTGGATTAAACCATGAAAATTTAATCTGATGACCCAAAAAATTATGCGTGTTTAACTTAAACGGTTTACCTGTTGGAGTATAAATCATGGCATAACGGTTATCTAAATCCCGTAACGCCATTTTGTAATCCGGGCCTTCGGGATTAGGGTCGATAATCAGGGAACAATCGGGAACCCGGTTAAGCATCGGTCTGCTCTCCATTAACTTTTTTAACCACTTCATTTGTTCTGCACCGCTCAAATGCAATGCTTCCTGCCAGCAATACAGAGGATGGTTCACACCCTGGGATTTTCCATCATAAAACTGCCAGACACTATGACATCCATACGTATGACCAAAAGCTCCGGCGAAAACATCCCAATAAGCCATTTTGCGTACATCTAAGTCTGTGGAATAGCCATTTTCTAAATGATTGAACGAAATTCCATGTGCCTCATAGGTAGGCTCACCATCCAAAACGGGTTTAACGGGCATCAACCCATAGTCCCTTATAATCGACGCATAAACAGCGGTGTCCCGGCCATGGCCGGTCTGGAGCATATTAAAATCAAGCCATTCTTCCTTGTGAAACCATTGCGATGAGGAACCGCCCTCGAACGGTTGGGGATGAAAAGTCATCAATGCTTTTTGCCCTGGTGGGTACGCAGACGCAATTCCCCGGGCCATGGCATTCCATATCTGAATATCCGCAGCATCTGGATTTCGGTCGCCGCCTAAAATCCATATAATCGTATTACACCCCCTGTACCGATCACCCAGCCACCGCCCGTATTTGGCTGCGTTCTCCTGATTAAAAATTACAGGGCCTTTCGCCCAATTATATTTTTTATTGACTTTGTCGCCCCAGGTTGGCAATAACGCCATATACAATCCCAACTCTGCTGCCTGTCGAATGACCCAGTCAACGTGGAGAAAATAACTTTCATTGGGCGTTTCCGGGTTCAGGTTATACAAGGGCAGATCACCTTGGAAATTTGGCTGACGTAAACCGTCCAATTCTGCCAGGATCACCGCCTGAATTACGTTGAATTTTTTGAAAGATCTGTCTGTGAGATAGTAAATGGCTTCCTCTCTGTTCAGCTTGTGTAATAATTCCCAGGCCGTATCTGCAAGCCAGAAAAATTCCTCTCCATTTTTTTTTATCAGGTAACGTCCGTTCGCTGAAACGATTAACGGGCCAGTTGAAGCTGTTTGCACATTAAAGACTTTTTCTAAGTATAAGCCTTGCTGTATTGGGAATTTTTTCCTGTTTTCTGTTCAAAATCAGGCGGCCTGCCGTTTTGCCCATTTCGTCAAAATCTGTAGTAATAACCGTGATACCATCCATCAGGATTTCTTTCAAAGGGGTATCATCATAGGATATTAATCCGATATCCTTTCCCAGCACAAGTTTTTTTGAATTAATGTGTTTTATAAAAGTGATCATATCTGAATCAGAAAACAGCAGGTACGCGTCACCCCGAACAATACCCGAGTCGGTGAGATTGTCCATCACCTCACAAATGATTCCGAATTTCTTTCCAAAATTTTTAAACCCTCTAATAATTCCCTTTGGTACATATTGAAAATTTTTTTTGCCCAGTACAAGGTGAACCCTCTTATACTTTTGAAGGCGTTCAACTGCACTTTCAAGGCCATGGAAAACGTCCATCTCGAAATCCTGATAAACTGCTGCATAAGGAATTTCCAGTTGAGGTACATCTTTATCGATCAAAATGAGTTTCTCCTTCGGTATAGTATTTACAATCGAGGACACATCTTCGTCAAAATGTGCCATAATGAGGTAATAGTTAAAATTACCGAGATTGTTAGAAATCAAATCCCTGAATAAATCCCGATTATAATGATGAAAGAAGATACTGTAATGAGTTGACTTTGGCAGAGAACGCTTAAGTGAATTGTACAATATTTCCTTATAAGGGTTGAGTGTATCAAATAACAAAAAAACGTTGAGCTCATTTTTCACCGTGGTCTTTGCTACATAAAAACCTTTGCCATGCTGGGATTGAATAATTCCATGTTGCCTGAGTTCTTCATAAGCCTTTGCTACAGTAGCCTTCGCGGTTTTCTGCCAACTGGCAAGTTCGTTAATAGACGGAAGCTGAGACCCCTTTTTTAGTTTTCCTTTTTCGATCGATTCGATCACCGCCGTAACAATTTGTACATATTTCGGCTTGCTGGAATCCTTATTGATCTGAATTAATTCTGTCATATTCCAAAATTATATCTTTTCAAAATTCTAACCCCTTAATCGTGCGCAAATAGCAAACTGAAGATTTGGCCCACTCATATTCCATAATAATGGTGTCTTCCAAATTTTTCCCGGGAGGTACCCATTGTTCCAAAATGGCTGTTTTACACTTTCCATATTTTGACAAATGCGTTGTGATTAAAGGGATATTCAAAAAACCAGATCCGGCAATTTTCCCCGTAACGATGAATCCCATTTTATGTTCTGGTCTGATTAAATCGTAATCTTTTATATGCAGATTAACCGTAAAAGGAGCCAATCCCTCCAATACCGTGTCGAAACCTTCTCCGGCACCCAGAGAATTCACGGTATCGAGGCATATTCCGATTTCCTGTGTATCTAATGCACGCATAATATACACCAAGTCCCTGGTTTTCAAGCGATCGTGGTTTTCAATCGCAAGGGTAACTCCGTGGTCGTTCAACCCCTTTTTACCTCCTTCCAATGTCCGGATAATTTCATGAATGGACGGATGGTACTGATCCCCATCCACAACAAACCGCAGTAGCTTTGCATTAAAGAATCTGCATAAAGCTAAATATCTGTCCAGATTTTCCGGTGTCATTCCCCGACCACCCAATTCGATAACAACATTCCGCTCTTCGATAAGCGTCTTTAACTGAGCTAATCTGGCCGGGGCATAGTCCACTAAAGAAATATTGTCTCCGAATTGAACAAGAGATATTTTCATTTCTACTGCCCGCTCGATGATTTTTTCGGGAGTTAATGGAAAAAGAGGCTTTTCATTTTTGACCCCTACTGCCCACCCATAAGTGAATGAACCTATGCCCAGTTTCATTTCGTTGCATCGTTTTTTTATAATAGTACAGTAGAGTATACACGGACGCAAGTTATAAACTTATTTTTAAAGGCCACTTCCCCACAGCTGCAAAAATAAATTTACTGAAATTATCCGAAACTCTACTCTTCTGTACTATATTGCATCTTTGGTATTAAGCAAGTCATCTGGCCGTTAAGGCCTTAGTCGGAGGAACGTCTTCACGTTCCTCCTTTTTTTGTTCCCCACCAAATTCTTTTAACCAAGTTAAAGGCAGGAAATCTGCCGTTTTTAAAATTTTAAATTCTTGAAGTATATTTTAAAATAATTGCCCTTATATTTGAATATTCGATATAGTACAGTACAGTTATGATTTTAACACCCAGGTATCCATTATGCTCACGAAGACGATTCTAAAGAATGAAAAATAAATTGCGATTCGCTGTGATCGGCTGCGGATTTTGGGCCAAATATCAAATTGCCGGTTGGAAGGAGCTGGAGGGAGTGGAACTGGTAGCCCTTTACAACCGAACCTTAGACAAAGCAGCTGACCTGGCTGCTGTATTTGATGTTCCCCGTGTTTATGATGATATCGATTTGCTTTTCGAAAATGAAAAGCTTGATTTCGTTGATATCATTACAGATGTGTCGACCCATGCAGAATTTACAATACTTGCGGCCAGTCTGGGCATTCCCGTTATTTGTCAAAAGCCAATGGCTTCCGATCTTTTGTCTGCTAAGAGAATGCTGGATATATGTAAGCAGAGGGGGATCCCTTTATATATTCACGAAAACTTTCGCTGGCAAGCGCCCATCCGAAAAATAAAACAGTTGCTCGATTCCAAGGTCATTGGTGAACCGTTTAAAGCCAGAATCAGCTATTGTTCCAATTTTCCAGTTGTTGAAAAACAACCTTTTCTGGCAGAGCTGGATAATTTTATCCTGACCGATATCGGATCACATGTGCTGGATATCACAAGGTTTCTTTTTGGGGAAACGCGATCTTTATATTGCAAAACAAGCCGGGTTAATCCCAATATTCGCGGAGAAGATGTCGCCAATGTCTGCCTGGTCATGGAAACAGGTATGTTTTGCTTAACGGAAATGTCATATGCATCCATTCTCGAAACGGAGTCTTTCCCCCAAACTTTAGTTAACATTGAAGGGAGTATCGGTTCATTGCAACTTTTGGCTGATTATCAAATCAGATTGACTACCAAAGCAGGAACGGAAATTTTCCTGGCAAATCCCATTTTTTATGAATGGTTAGATCCTGAATACGCGGTTGTTCAATCCAGCATCGTCGATTGCAATCGAAACATTTTACAAGCTTTACAGAATAAGGAAGCCGCTGAAACAACAGCAGAGGATAATTTCGAAACCGTAAAACTGGTTTGGGCTGCCTACGAGTCAGCAAGAAACAATCAGGTAATCGAAATGAAAATGTGGGAAAAAATATTTTCGAAAACCAAAGTATAGTGTTTAATCAAGGCGCTACCGACAACCAGTTTATGCGAAGGGAAAAAAGGAATATTAGCGGTAAAAGGCAAAAACAGTTTAAATTAAGGCCTTAAAAATTAAATCAGACCTATGGCCGGTAATACTTTCGATGCAATTGTCGTTGGATCAGGAATAAGCGGCGGTTGGGCTGCTAAAGAGCTTACTGAAAAGGGATTAAAAGTACTCATGCTCGAAAGGGGACGTAATTTTGAACATTTAAAAGATTATGTAACCGCTGG
>DATCAO010000231.1:0-5153 GCA_036512575.1 Puia sp. | reverse complement strand
TATCTGTTGCTGACTTCAGACCTGACAGGTTATGTAGAACAGCCCAACTATTATTTTAAAGATACGAGTGCAGAAGCCAGGGACAACCTGGATCTCTTAATGCTCACCCAGGGTTACCGCAATTTTGAATGGAAACAGGAGTTGGGTAAGGATTCTTTGGTTTTATCTTTTCAACGGGAAAGAGGATTGGAAGTTACCGGGAAAATAACGAACCTGTCAGACAAGCCCATTTCCAATGGAACGGTTACGCTCATACCTTCCAGTGGCGGGAATTTGTTAAGTGCTGAATCTGATCCCGATGGCTTGTTCCGGTTTTCGAATCTCGTGTTTACAGATACTGCCCGTCTCGTTTTGAGTGCCGTGAATTCAAAAGGGAGCAACTCGACCAGGATTACTTATTTAAATACTAAACAGGAATCCCCCGTAGTGATTGATCAACCCTATTTTCCGCCGATTATGGAAGACACCGGCATGCTTTCTTATTTCGGCGAAGCAAAAAAAATACGTGAAGAGGTGATGGCCGATGACCCGAAGTATAAAATGCTAAAGTCGGTGACTGTAAGGGCCGTAAAACTGGATAATCAGTACCGGACTCAGAGCCTTGCCGGAGCTGGTCATGCTGATCAGGTCATGCATGCCACAGACATCGAAATGGTAGGGGGGCAATTATCAACGAGTTTAAACGGGAGATTGCATGGGGTTAGTTTTATTGGCGGGATTCCTTATCTGACGGCTAGCGGCAGTAATGTCAAAAGTCCCATGTTATTGGTACTTGATGGGACAGAATTCAGAGCCGGTCCGAATTTTAACGTTGACGACATTTCTACATCCCAGGTGGAAACCATCGAAGTACTGAAATACGCCAGCGAAAGTATTTATGGCATGGATGGAGCGGCCGGGGTATTGGTGATTACCACCAAAAACGGCGGCAAAGACCCTAAAGATATAGTATCTATAGGCGTGCTGCCGATAACTCCGATGGGATTTTATAAAGCCAGAACATTTTATTCCCCGAAATATGAATATGCCAGTGGAAACGCTACAGTACCGGAACTTCGTTTTACCATTTACTGGAATCCGGAACTCAAAACAGATCAGGATGGTATGGTTCATTTAGAGTATTATAATGCGGAACGCAAGGGGACCTACAAAGTAATCGTTGAAGGAATTGATCAGAATGGCAATGTCGGGAGGCTGGTTTACAGGTATCCTGTTGAATAATTAAAGAATAGATGGTAACCAGATCAAAAATACTATTGGCAGAAGACGATCTTTCGCTCGGGTATGTGATCAAGGACAGCCTGGTGGAAGCGGGATATGAAGTGGTGCATTGTCCGGATGGGAAAACGGCTATTGAAAAGTTCAAAAAAGAAAACTTTGACATCTGTCTGCTGGATGTGATGATGCCGAACCAGGATGGGTTCACCGTTTTAAAATGGATCCGGCAACAGACCGAGCAGGTGCCGGTCCTGATGATTACCGCCAGGTCCATGGAAGAGGACCGGATACATGGTTTTGAATCCGGCGCCGACGATTATATCTGCAAGCCTTTTAGTATGAAGGAGCTGCTGATGCGGATCGAAGTTTTTTTTAGAAGAACAAAAAAATTGTACTCGGAAAAACCCCTGAAATTTGAGATCGGCATTTTTACTTTTTTATTCAACGAATACAGGTTGATGTCGGGTCAGCACGTTGATAATATCACACAAAGGGAAGCGGAACTGCTTTTATTCCTCTGCGAAAATCCCAACAGGATCCTGACGAGGAAAGAGATCCTCTTGCAGGTTTGGGGTAACGACGATTTTTACCTGGGCAGGAGCATGGACGTATTCATCACCAAACTCCGTAAATATTTCAAGCCTGATCCTTCCATTTTTCTGGAAACCATTCACGGCACGGGATTTAAGTTCAACGCCGTTGTAAAATGAAGATCCGGGGCTGGCCGGATTCCGCAAAAACGGGTCTCAGGCGACCCCCTAATTGTTCCGGTTGGGAACAACCAGCATGGTTATGTCTCAATGATGTAACAATTGGCAGCAATATTGCAGGTAGTTAGATACTTTTGTCATTCATTCAACCTAACTATAAACTCATTTGATCATGAAAACAAAAATGCATCTGCTAACGGTTTCTATGGTTTTAGCCTGTCTTGCCTTATCCTTTACAAGTCATGCGCAAAAGCAAAGGAAGAGTCCGCATGATACGGTTACCGCTAAAATCAACGGCGCCGACCTTCGTGTCACATTTGGAAGTCCGGCCGTTAATGGGCGTCCAATCTGGGGTGGACTTGTTCCTTACGACAAAGCCTGGCGGGGCGGAGCCGATGAAGCAACCCTTTTCACTACCAGCAAGGACATCACCGTTAACGGGAAAAAATTGGCGGCCGGGACCTATAGTGTGTTTGTTACACCGACTCCGGAAAAATGGACCTATATTTTTAACTCCCAGACCGGGCAATGGGGAATTAAAATGGGTGGGGCGGCTAATTTCGATGATGCGAAAAATGTGCTGACAGTTACCGCAAATGTTCAGAAAGTGCCTATGGAAGAACATTTGAAATATGTATTCAAGGGTAAAATGTTTGGCCTGAACTGGGCCCAGGAACAGGCCCTGCTTACTATTGAATAAGCTGGTCATTTGATTGAAGAATTGATCTCTAAATAAAAAGCACGCCCTTCGGCGTGCTTTTCCTGTGCCCACTATGTATACCTAACTTAGTCTTTTTTGATCTTTTTATATACAACCCATTCGTTAATTCCCTTTGCTTCCAGCACCAGGACCTCATCACTTTTTTCGAGCGTGATATAGTAAGCTGTTTCATCGCCCTTTGCGATTTCAAACAGACTGGTAATCCAGTACCCCTTATATTGTTTTTCAAGAGTAGTAAATAATTTGATCGGCAATTGGGTGGATGGAATATTACGTACTACGGCGAGTAGTTCATTGTTTTCTTTGCTGTAGTAAGCGAACATCACCTGGTCGTTGAATGTGAATGTAACTTTTGTATACACGGGCTGAACCTGCCAGCTTACATTGGTTGCTGTTACAAAATCTTTTTTGAAGGAAGCGACAGTGTATTGATTGATGCCATCATCTTTGGCGGCGAAGGCACTGGTGAATGCTACAGTGAGCATCAAAACCAGGGCTACAATTTGCTTTTTCATTTTCTTATAATTTTTGGTGTAATGGTTGGTTTTATTTTCGATTGCAGAACAAAACTACAACGGATCGGGAGCGGGAACAAGGGCATTTAGGCTGTTTACCGGGTAAACAGCGGTAAAACCTGAGATAGAGTCGGTGAAATAATTGATTCAAATCAGGAATTTGCAGGGAAGTCGGTGAGTACCGGTCAGATCCCGATCAGTCTGATGATATTCATTCTGCATAATGAGATTGAGCGGGGTCGTAGATTATCTCGTGTTTATCTGTGAGGAAAACCGTTGAGTCCTGAAGTATGGGCAAATGCTGTTTATATAGGCTGTTGATGATCACACGGAACTGGTTTACACCGGTGATGGTATCTGTAAGGAGCTGATAGTTTTTGTCGGGAAAATAAATGGCATTCAGGTTTTTGAAATAATGACTGCGGTCTCCGTCTTCGGTTTTCGTCCGGTAGCCATGATCACCCATGACGATTATTACTGCTGAATCATGGGTATTTTTTTGAATGGTGTCAACCAGTTCCCGGAGATTTTTATTGGTATAGGGCAGGTATTTGAAATAGGAGTCGATATTACCCTGATTTTCATCCGCGATCATAGCCTTCTTACTGCGCGATTGAAAATGCTCGTCGTAATAATAGGGAGGGTGCGGCATGGCCAGGTGCGCATAAATAAACCGGGGACGGTTGGTTTTCTTTCTGCTCTCCTGTTTTACCAATTCCAGAAACAAGTTGTTGTTATTCAAACCGGAATAAATCCGGTTTTTTGTGAGCCATTTGATTTCCATTTTTCCGATATAAAGGTTCCAGCCAATATCCCGCACCAAACGGTTGTAGAGGGTTTGGTCGGTGATCAGCCTGGTTCGTACGGGCAATAATGTCGATTCCACAAGCGTCGGATTACCGGCCAGGTCGAAGACGGCATAGTTGACGATTTCATAATTTCTAGAGGAGAGATACGTAATCACTTCATTATTCCGGATCAGGTTATTACAATTCGCATAGTCCTCGATGGTGCAGGCATCCGGGTTTTTGATGCCGCTGATATAATTCATATTCAGCAGGGAGGCCATGGAAAAGGGCGTGAAATTATAATTGCTGTGGCTGTGCCGTTGCAGGGAAAACCCTTTTTGCAACAAGAAACTGTCGAGTGCGCTGTTGTCGAACTGAAAGTTTTGTTTCAGACTGACTGTGCTGGCATATTCATCAAACAGTAAAAAATAAATATCCGGATCGGTACAGCTGTCGCAGGCGGTATAATTATTTTTTTTATCATTACCGTAGATGGCCAGTTTATTTTCGTCCGGATGAACGGATTTCCAAATCAAACCGGCCGTGTCGATCATCAGATAAATGATCAGCAGGGCATTCAGGAATAAAGTCAGCCTGCTTAGTTTGCTGGCAGTTTTTTTCAGATAGATGAACAGGGCAATAAAGGAAATAAAAAACAAGGGCATGATTATCACATAACGGGATAAGATATGGGCATGCGTTTTAAAAAAATCGTCGATGGCACCGAAGAATAAATAGAAGGAGAGCGTGAATGCCGTTAAGAGTGAAGCTTTGCGGGGATTCCTGAAGAGAAGCCAGGCCAGGAGCCAGATGATGACGGCTGCGATAAAATAACTGATCACCAGAAAGAAACAGTCCCTGAAGCTGACGAATCCGAAGTTTTGTAAGGCGCTGTGCAGTACAAAGAAAACAGGTATTAAAAAAACATAGAAGCCGGTGCCCGATAATTTTTTTTGCAGGTTCATGCGATTAGATTTCGGGATGGTTATCTTTTCGCTGCATGAGGAACATGATCCTGCCGGTATGGGTTAAGGCTTGCCTTTTGACAATCGCAAACTGCTTTTCAAATGCATGGGAAAATGATTCTTCATTGTAGTCGTCAAAAATATCTGCCCGGTTTTCCAGGAGCAATCTTATTTTGGGATCTGATTTGGGAATGAATTCGATGATCAGCCAGGGTGCGATGGTGCTGAAGAGTTCC
>DATCAO010000230.1:0-2543 GCA_036512575.1 Puia sp. | reverse complement strand
CATTGCCCATCGCGCTGAGCCTGGGTGCTGCTTCCACGAGCCGTATACCATTGGGTATTGTGGTCGTCGGCGGCATTCTTTTTTCACTCATACTCACGCTGTTTGTTATTCCGGCTGTATATACTTTTATTTCGGGGAAACATAAGAACAAAGTGGTGGAGGTAAGCGCATTAGGAGAGTAGGAGGAAAGTATGGAGGTGTGGAGGTGTGGAAGTGTGGTCTGACGGTCAACGGTCAACGGTCAACGAACTGTTTTGGCGAATTTAAATTAATGCGAATGATCCGTTTGTTATTTATATTATTTTTCACATTGTTCATTGAGCATTGCTTTGCCCAGCAAATTACGCTGGACTCGGCCATTGCAATCGCTATGCGGAATAGTCCCGGTTTGATGATCGCTAAAAATAATGTGAACATTGCAGGTATTAACAATAACTATGGAATCGCAGGTGGACTGCCGCTGGTCCAGGGTACCTCGAATGTAACGCAACAGATGACCAGTCTGGAACAGAAATATTCCAATCCCCTGAATAATAAAAGCAGTACCAACGCACCTTCTAATAATATCAATGCCGGATTTTCTGCTTCGGTGCCGTTTTTTGCCGGCGGTAAGATCCAGAATGAAAAACACAGGCTGGATGTGGTGGAATCCCAATCAAAGCAACAGTACTATTCCCGGGCGCAGACCCTGATCTATAATGTGATCCTGAAATATTATGATGTGGTGCGCCAGCAGGAATACGCAAAAACACTGGAAGCGTCCATCCGCGCATCTAATCAAAGGCTGGAGATCGTTAAACAGCAGCAGGCTGTGGGCGTTGCCAACGATGCCGATCTCTTCCAGAGCCAGGTTGACCTGAATACACAAACACAAAACCTGATCGCTCAGCAGCTGGTGATTGATCAGACAAAAACCGATCTGCTCACGCTGATGATCCTCAATCCGGATTCCACCATTCAGGTAAAGGATACGATTGTCGTTGATAAATCCATTCGTCTGGATTCCATTTTAGACGCGGCTTACCAGAATCCGGACATCCAGGCCGCCTATGATCAGATCCGGATCAACCAGTACCTGGAAAAAGAAGTCGGCGCTTTGCGTTATCCTTCAGCATCCGTTAGCCTGGGGTATAATTTCAGTCGCACCACAAACCCCCAGGGATTCAATCAGCTGAACCAGGCTTACGGTCCTATTGTGGGGCTGGGGGTTACCATCCCGATTTTCAATGGAGGTATTTATAAAAGGCAACAGGAGGTGGCCGGCATCAATGTGGCAACGGCCAAATTGCAAAAGGATACCCTGATGTTGAATGTGCATTCCGCGGCGGTAAAAAACTGGCAGGCCTATTTGAATAATCTGCAACAGCTGGAAACGGCCAAACAGAATTTCGAACTTTCCCAAAAACTGCTCAACCTTGTACTCATGCGTTTTCAATATAAGGTGGCGACCATTGTGGATGTAACCCTGGCCCAGCAGAGTTTCGAAAATGCGGGCTTCCAGCTGGTAAATGTGAGTTATGCGGCGAAAGCCGCGGAGGTTCAGTTACGCAGATTGGCGAATCAATTGCCTTAGGCGTTGATCGTTGACCGTTGACAGATGACCGTTGACCGTGGTCGATAACCGTCAACCGCCAACCGCCAACCAAAGGTTACCGTCCACATAAAATATTCCTCAAATAATATCCGAATCTTATTTTTGCATTTCCGCCGGACTGTTAGCTCAGTTGGTTCAGAGCGCTGCTTTGACAGAGCAGAGGTCACTGGTTCGAGCCCAGTACAGTCCACGTATTCTTCCTTTACATTGACTCACGATTCCCTGTGCGCGATCAAATTTAATTTTGAACTGAATTACTTGCTAATCACTATAAATAATTCATTTAACGGTATTACCAGCTCAGTCCAAGTGTCAGCTCCGCTATAATTCGCTATACTTAAAAGTATAAAATTTCGTTTTGGTTTTCATGAGTGTCATTCATAATCTCGGGGTTTGAACTACGCTCAAATATGACGTCATATTATACCTGAACGGGTATAAATTACCCGTGAATTTAAATTTGATACCTTATCGGGTATAAAATGCCTGCGTTTGAAAATTGTGCCATAGCCGTCACAAAAAAATGTACTGACGTTTGAATAATCAGCTCATATTATTTGTTCGTGCTACGAGTTCTTTTCCGAGGGTTCCTCTCAATTTACCGGCGATGATACCATTATTTGAGTTTGCCATGTTTGATGGTTTTTAATAGTTATTAAATCTTATTCACTTTTACCAGACACCGACGGCGGAGAGGATTCCCGGGTCCATTCCTCCCGGTTGCCCTGAATGGAAAGCTCCTTGCCAGTTGTTGATAAAACAAAAGTATATCGACAAAATCTCTTTTTTCAGGAAATGAGGGCGGGTTTCGACGAAACTTGTGACGGGGCAAAAGAAATGGGCGGACGGGTTTCGGCGAAACTTGTGATCGCTTGTATAAGGCCGCAGGAAAGTGAATATTTCTGTTGAAAAGGCCGGTTTGTTCGGATTGCCTTCGGGATGGGTTCGG
>DATCAO010000229.1:0-5740 GCA_036512575.1 Puia sp. | reverse complement strand
TCAGCGGTGCCCGGTCCCCGTCCATCGAAAAAACAGATTCTGTCACTACAAAACAACTGCCTTTTCGTTTCTGCAGTTTTTCTTCCAGTGAACCCGGGTCATTGTGTGCAAATGAAAAAGATTCCGCGAAAGACTGGCGTATTCCATCCCGAATAGATGCATGACTCAGTTTATCGTACAGTATCAAATCGCCTTTCTGTGCAATACAGGACAGGAGCCCGAAATTGGCATCATAACCGGAATTGAAAATCAACGCAGCCGGAACCTCATGAAAGCGGGCAATTTGTTCTTCCGTCTCCTCTGCGAGAACAAAATTACCCGTCAACAAACGAGATCCTGTGGAGCCGTGCGTATATTGGCTCCCTGAGAGTGCACGTTCAATCAATCCATTTTTTACAATACCCAGATAGTCATTTGAACAAAAATCAACCTGGTTTCCGGAATGCCGGAGGGAACGCAGGGCTTTTGCTTCTGTCCTTTCACGGAGCTTTCGCGTCAGAAAATGTTCATCCATAATATTATTGACCAAATATCCCTTTAATTCAGACATTTGCAAAACAGATGAAAACGGCTAAAAACATCCTGGGCCTTCAATTGGTTACGGACCCCCGATGGGTGAACCTTGCGAATCTTTCGATAGAGGAGATCCTGACAGATCATGCATTTTGCGAACAGAAGGCGGCCACGACCTGCATCAGCCTGGTACAGAAATATTCCGACCGCACCAGGCTGGTGGCTGAACTGGCGCCGATCGTTACGGAAGAATGGGGACATTTCCGGATGGTTCTTGCTGAACTCGAGAAAAGAGGTCTCAAACTCGGCAAACAAAGAAAAGACGAATATGTCAATCACCTGATCGCCTTCCAGCGGAAAGGGGGCGACTTTGAAGAAAGATTCCTGGACCAGCTGCTCACGATGGCAATGATTGAAGCGAGAAGCTGCGAACGGTTTAAAAGACTGAGTGAGGGACTACCCGATGAATACCTGCGCAATTTTTACCGGCGGTTTATGGAAAGTGAAGCGGGTCATTACCACCTCTTCATCGGACTGGCGGAAACCTACCTGGGAAAGGAAAAAGTAAAAAAACGCTGGGCGGAATGGTTGGCATTCGAAGCAGGTCTGATGAAAAACATGGAAGTGCGCGGCGACAGGATTCACTAACAAGTAAGAGAGTATGGGGGTATGAGAGTGTGTTTTTTACCCAGACTCTCATACCCCCATACTCCCATACTCCCATACTCCCATACTTTCTTCCATACTACTTTTCTCGAAGAGAAAAGTGATGTAGTTCTTTTTTGAAATCGATAAACGGATATTTGGCTGCCAGGTCAACTGTCTTTGCATATTGTTCTTCAAGAAAACGACGGTGGGCTTTTGTTTCCGGATGAAGCGGCCGGTGTTTGACTGATACCTGAAGTTTTCGGATCTCTTCGGCAATCTGTCTGGACTCCGGCTCTACGTAATGCTCCATAAAATTTTCCAATACATATTTCGTAGCCATATAGTTTGGATGAACCAGGTCCTTGTCATAAAACCGGTAATCCCTTAATACATCGATTACGAGTTCGTATGCCGGAAAATAGCATGTGCGGTTAAATTTATTGACCAACTGGTGGGCCACTTCAATCAGCCTGGCCTTGCTCCGGTTATTTTCAATTACACCATCACGGATATGCCGCACAGGACTGATGGTGAATATGATCTGCAATCGGGGATTAAAATCCAATAACCTGTGCAGCGTTTCATCCAGTGCGGCCAACATGTCTTCAATAGGTAAAAGTTTTTTGGCAAACCAGTTCGCCGGTGCCCGGTGACAGTTCGCAACAGGCTTATTTTGCTCTTTCAAAACATAAACAAATGCTGACCCAAGTGTAAGAATCAGCCAGTCCGCCTGTTTCAGGAAAACATGGGCAGCCTGCTGTGCGCTGTTTATTTTATGAAGTGTATTTTCCCGGACCGTGTCGGCAAACTGGCCATGATGTTTCCAGCTTTGCCACAATTCGTCATGAAAAAACAGGTCCTCCGGACCATAAGTCTCAGGTTGCAGGTAAGAAATAAGACTATGCGCCACACTCAGGGGATCAAAAAGAATTCCATTCGGATTTTGCAGGGTGTCGAATTTCATCTCTGACAACTGGTTGCCAATATGCTCAGTAAAACAGGAGCCTGTAAGCAGGATTTTCTGTTCGTACCGGATCTTTTCTGCAGGAGCGTCGAACTCTATGGGGATGATGAATGGATCCACTTCAATGATTTAAAAATATTTCACTGGCCAATTCACTGCTTTTAAGCAAAGCCTCTTCGTTCAGTTCCGGCAGAAAGTTTTTTTTCCTGAAATAATCGATCAGGAGCAGGCTGTCCATATTTCCCACCAGGTCGTCGCCAGCCATCGGGCATCCGCCGAATCCGTTTATTGCCCCATCAAAACGTCGGCATCCCGCACTGTATGCGGCTTCAATTTTCTGCAACCGGTTTTCAGGACGGGAATGCAGGTGTACTCCGGATTCAACAGAAGGAAAATGATCGATCAGCAACCTGGTCAGTGAGTTCACTTGTGCCGGGTCAGCGAGACCAACCGTGTCAGCAAGGGAAATCACTTCAACGCCCATTTTAACCAGCAACCGGATCCACTGAAGAGCGATCTCCGGCGAATATTCATCTCCGTAAGGATTGCCGAATGCCATGGAAATGTATACGACCAGCCGTTTGCCACCCAGGTAGCAAATTTCCTGTAAAGCAGATAGAGTCTGTACTGATTCAGTAATGGAGGAATTTGTATTGCGTTGCTGAAACGTTTCGGAGATGGAAAACGGGAATCCGATATCGCTGATGGAGGGATATAAAGCAGCATCTTCTGCACCGCGCGTATTGGCAACTATCGCCAGCAGCCTGGTTATTGAATTTCCTCTTACGGTCCTTTCTATAACTTCTTTAGTGTCTGCCATTTGGGGAATGGCTTTGGCAGAAACAAAACTTCCAAAATCCAGGCTGTCGAAACCGACCTTCATTAAAGTATTCAGGTATTCAATCTTTTTTTCGGTGGGAATAAAATTAGGCCAGCCCTGCATGGCATCCCGGGGACATTCAATGAGTTTGACCCTGTTTGATTTGATTTCCTCCGCATTCATACTGCGAAACTAGTCAAATCAGGGTTTAATTGGTCAAAAGGATTTGATACGACTTTCAATTTTTTCCCGCATGAAGTTGAAATACTTTCTCCTGTCCTTTTCACCAACCTGGCTCATCAGGGTCGATTTGCGCATGATATTCTGGAGATGATGATATACATATTCGGTAAAGACCGGATCCTTAGTCATCATTACGCTTAGAACCGAATGATTGATATAAACTATTTTGGAGTTATTTAAGACTGCTAAATTGCAATTATCACCCAGAATGAATTCATTGTAATAGAATTTGTATGGAACGCTGGAAGCATTGGGTTTGCCCCCCACTGGAAACTTACAGCCTTCCTCCGCTTGTTTCTCGATATGCTCAACCATATCCAGCATATTTCTATAAATATTGAGCGCATACTCATCCGACGGAAAAACTTTACTCTGTCTGTAATAGTCAACCTGCCGGAGCGTTGCATTCACACTGTCATCATGCCATATTTCTGTCAAAGGAAGCTTATTAAAAGCATCACTCATTTTTGAAATGATTTTAAATACGCTTTCTCTTATGGATTCCATTAAAATGATCTCCTTCCCTTCGATAGGATATTGGAGAATGGTTTTCATCCAGAAAAAAATCTTGAACACAGTCAGATCATGAAACCCAAAGCAATGGAAAATGAACAGGTCTTTTCCATTATAAATAAGTTCCCGGTGTTCAAAGGAATTAAAATGATTTACCAGTTGCAACAGATGCTCCAGGTAGGATTCAATTCCAAAATTATCATTGTTCGTGAGGGGACCACTGAATAAGTAAGATTCATTATTAAGGTGCAGCAACTGATCCAGGGAAACCTTATAATGAGCACATAAGGTTTTGATTTCCTCAAAAGACAATGGTTTCTCTCCCCTGATCCGGCGGTAAGCACTGTCGTTGCTGATATTTAAAAGATCGGCTACTTCATCCACCAGCGAAAGGTGGGCGGCCAGATTGGCTTTGATGTGCGAAAAAAAAATCTGCTGGACACCAGGTTGGTTCATTGGTTTATTCTTTAGTATTAATTGCCTGATTCCCCACCCATCATTTGCAATTCCTGCGGTGCCTTATAAAAATAGGGGAATTTTCCGCAAAAAATACAGTGAGGCTCCGAATTCCTGCCTGAAATGACGATTACATACAAATAATCAATTCCTCCAAGTAATACATCATTAGAAATGGGGCCGAACTGACATTAGCTTCATGTTGCCATTCTACAAATCACAAAAACCTGCTCCAATGATAATTTATCGTATGTTTTGCGCGATTAGGAAACAACTGGATTACATGCCGGTTTTGTTCCTTTTCCTGCTTCCGACCGGTTCATCCGCACAAGACCGGAATATGGATTTCAACATTATCCATCAGGGCGACCTGAAGGGGACTGTTCACTTGTCAGAGCACTCAGCAGGAAATATCCGGCGCATCAAAGTGGAATCGCTGATCCAGACCCGCTTTCTCTTTAATATCACCGTGAAAACAATTGAAGAAGCCATCTACCGGGAAGGACTGCTTATATCTTCCAGTTTCTATCAAAAAATAAATGATCAGGTGCCGAGTGACCGGGCGATGACCTGGAAGGACGGATCTTATCAATCCGGTGGAAGTCAAAATACCGGCAAACTGCCGCGCTTACCTGTTGAACATACGATTCTCTCCTTATACTATAAGGAGCCGGTAAATATCAGGGAAGTTTTTTCTGATAATTTTCAACAGTACCTGCCGGTTAGTAAAACGGCTGCCGGTCAATATCGGGTCGACCTGCCCAATGGCAACAGTACTTACTATATCTATCAGCAAGGCAAACTGGTACGTGTGGAAGTGGCACAGCCGTTCTATGCCCTGCAATTCATATTAAAACCCTGAAACCCCAAATCCCTGAACCAGACCGGACCCATTCCGGCAAGCTCCGGGGCGGTTTTCCAACCGCCCCTTTTTTATCCGTCAGCCGGCAATCGCTTTTTCATGGCTTCATAGAGAATAATTCCGGCCGCGACAGAAACATTGAATGAATTGAAATCTCCTGTCATCGGAATGGTGAAAAGCTGGTCAGCCGCCTTATTCAGGTAGGGCTGGAGCCCTTTGTCTTCGCTACCCATCATGATGCAACAGGGAAGTTCGAGAGGGAGTTCGTATACTTTTTTGTCGTGCTGCATGGAACTGGCAAAAGCGAGAATGCCATTCGAATGCAGGCTGTCAACAGCTTTCAGGAGGCTGTTGACCCTGCAAATATGAATTTTTTCCAATGCGCCAGCCGAGGACTTCAAAGCTTCTTCATTCAGTGCCGCGATGCCCTTATCCGGAATCACCAGGGCCTGTGCTCCGCAACAAACAGCGCTGCGAGCAATCGCACCGATATTCCGGACATCAGTAATACCATCCAACAGAACAAAAAGCGGGGTCTTTCCTGAACCGACCACTTCGTCAATCACCATCTGCAGATCCATATAAGTGAAGAGAGCGGCCAGCGCAATAACACCCTGGTGATTGGCGCGGGTGAATGAGAGCATTTTCTCAACCGGAACCTGTTGTATCGGAATCCCGCGTTTTTCAGCAAGCTTACGGATCTCGCCAATGGATTCGCCAC
>DATCAO010000228.1:0-5050 GCA_036512575.1 Puia sp. | reverse complement strand
TTACGCGTTTGAGTAATATGCTGACCAATCTGAATCTGACCGATATGGAGACCTGCTATAAATTATGTAAGACAGATATGATTCAGGGTCTTGAATTAAAAGAAAAACGATTTGGTTTTGAGCCCGAAATAACGGCAAAACTGTCACGTATTAAGGAAATAAGGATTTATGAAGTGGGTATTTCCTACTATGGGCGAACCTACCTGGAAGGGAAAAAAATCGGGTGGAAAGACGGCTTCCGCGCTATATACTGCATTCTGAAATATAATTTGTTCCGCTGATGCAATCAGCACCGCATTCAGATCCCGTGGGGTTTGAAACCCTGGAGATTTTTTCCGAGGCACCTGCGATCAATCATTGGTTATTTGAAAAAATAATCGGTCTAACGCGGGGCGAGATTTTGGAAATCGGCAGCGGAATCGGTAATATTTCCAGTTTTTTGCTTGCAGAACGGTCGTTGGTTTACCTGAGTGATCTCCGCCAGGAATATTGTCAATTACTTCAGAAAAAGTTTAATAACCATCCACATCTCCGGGGAATTTATTTGTTGGACCTGTCTTTACCAGATTTCGGAATCCGTTATTCAGACTTATTGGAAAAATTCGATACGGTAATCGTCTTAAACGTTGTCGAACATATAAAAGACGACCAGGGAGCTATCGTTAATGCCAGGTCGTTACTGCGTGCAGGAGGCAGACTGGTTGTTTTGGTGCCTGCCATTCCCCGTCTGTATAATTCGCTGGACCGGCATTTGGGTCATTACAGGAGATATAGCAAAATTCAATTGAGGGAACTCATTGAGCGAGCCGATCTGAAATTCGGAGGCTGCCGGTATTTTAACGCGGCGGCCATACCCGGATGGTGGTTTTCAGGAAGCCTGCTAAAGGAAGAGGTCGTAACTCCGGCAAAACTAAAATTTTTTAATCGCCTGGTCCCTTTGTTTAAGATCCTGGACCGGCTGATATCTCCATTCACAGGTATTTCGCTGATTGTATCAGGAATAAAAAATATAAATTGAACCCATGATCAGGGCCAGTACATTTCCTCTTCCCGGCGAAAGACAGACCCGGATGTTCAAGTGGAGTATTTATATACTGGGACTGTTGTTTTTTCTAAATTGTTTCTCGCCGCTCCGTCTCCACTACGACATGTTGCGTTATTTTGCCATTAAAGACTGCATAGAATCCAAATGCCCTCCGGGAGCTGATCCCAACGATTATATGCCATTTGGATATACAGCGCTATTGCTTGTTTTATCCAAATTGGGCTTGCTGAGGTCTTTTTCTATCATTTGTATTAACTGCCTTTACCTTTTTTTCGGATTGTATTTTGTAAGAAAAATTTTTGATTACATCCGTTCGCCTTTTTTTCTGTTTTTCATCGTTTTGCTCAATTGGACCATCATAAAATTTGTAACGCATCCCTTATCAGAGCTTCAGTACCTTTTCTTTTCCATGGCCAGTCTGTATGCTTTTTATCTTTTCGTCGAAAGAAAAAAGATTACTCATCTTTTTCTGGCTTTTTTACTGGCGGGATTTGCATTTCTGACGCGAACCGTTGGAATATCCCTGGTCGCTGCCTTATTGGTTTCTCTGCTATGGGAATACAGGAAAGAATTGATTCGACTCCTAAAGAAAAACAAGGTGGCAGTATTCGCCATCGGGGTTTGTATAGCTGTCGTGCTTATTTTTTCACGGCAGCTGGGACTTAATCACTATACCGGTGTGATGTCCAAACAGTTTAATGAAGGCCTCCGTTTTCGGGACGTTATCCTTTGGCATTTTTCTGAATGGGGAGAAATCTTTCTGAACACATCCAAATTCAAAGTGATTTCCTATCTGCCTGGCGGATTGGGTGGGATTTTATTCCTGACTGCAGGTATCCTGGGAATCTGTGGTTTTATTTATATCTGTTTTATTAAAAAGAGTCGCATACCCTTTATAGTGAGAGCCTATCTTTTTTTCTATTTGCTGCTTTTATTTAATTGGCCGTTCCCCGATCCCAGATTCTGGGTACCTATTATACCTCTGGTGGCAGCTGTAATCAGTCAGACTTCTTTTTCCCTGAAGCCGGCTTCCAGGCTCATTGTCCGGTTATACCTGTTGATGTATACTTTACTGGGACTGGTTTCTCTGGGATTTATTACATACACATCATTCAACAAAAAAGAGTTTTCAAAAAGCCAGGCCAAAGGTGTTTATCGAAATGAATATGAAATGCATTTTTTTGGAAAGCCATTGTCAGATACCGCCTCTCATGTCGATCAGCGCCTGGTTGATTTCCTGAATAAATACGACCGTTAACCGGAAAGACCCGGGCGCCTAACAGGTTGAAATGGAAAGGTCTTTGCTTGCGAAATTTTAGCCTCGTCAATTCAAGCCAAAAAGAGATTGGAATGGCTTTTGTCCTCTTACAAGTATAATTGGCTAAAACAAGATTGGATCTATTATACTCATCTTCATGGTTTTATTCGGAGATAGTCCACAGATAGTCCACTGTTTGGTGAACTATCTGTGGACTATCTCCGAACTCATATACTACGAAACCTTGTCTGAAGCTATAGAACATCAACAAAAATGTCGTCCGAAACCATGGCTCACTTATGCCGGATCAAGCGGTAGCCCGCTGATTTAGAATAGGATCAATTATTATTTTTTAGAACATCCTGAACCTGTTCATACGACATGGTTTTGAGTTCCGTTGGCGTATATCCTTTGATTTTAGTAGCCGCCCCATTCACTTTTTTAGACCCCGGTATGGCAACATAACGATAGAGATAAGTGGATAAATCGACGTTGGCAAACATATTGACTTTACCAACCGAATAATCGTCCCAGATCAGACTACCCAATGATGCAAGGGTTTGAATGTGCACTACTGGTGCTGTTGGTACGCTATTATCAGTATACTGGATATAAGATAAAACAAGCCCGCTATCCAGGATTCCCTGTGTGATGGAAGGCGCCAGAATCGTTTGCTCATACAGGCTGTCGGTTGTATTGTAAGTGAGGGCCAGTGTGATCCAGCTTGAATACATCACACTATCCGGTCCTGCGGGTCCGGCAGGTCCTGCAGGTCCGGTACTTCCTTTGCTGCAGCCAAGAAGGCCCATAATGACGATCGTTGCTACGGCGAGGAGAATTTTAACTTGTTTCATCTGATAATATTTATATATGAGTGAATGACCGATATGACCGCAATATAATTTATTTCTTCTAACAGCTATAGACGGCTATCATCTTTTCATCCAATACGTCATTCCCGGTTTCTGGTTGCTTCAGGATTTTTGTCCCTGTACGATTTCGTCTTTATGATGCCACAAGTGCAGGCAGGCGTAAGTTCGATAGGGAGACCAGCCTGCAGAGATGCGAAGCATATCTTCCCTTAATTTTTTTTTGTCTGATTTGTCAAGTTTATAGACTCGGATCATGGCCTGCTGGATGCCGAGGTCATCGACAGCGAAAACGTCCTGCCTGCCTAGGGTAAACATCAGCAGCATCTCCACCGTCCATCTGCCAACTCCTTTAATGCGGGTCAGGTATTCAACGATTTCTTCGTCTTTCATTTTAGCCAATACCCGGGGATCCATTCCAAATTCCATCGCGAACCTTGCCACATTTTGCACATAATTCGCTTTGGCTGCGGAAAGGCCGATAGCACGCAGGGTTTCCAAAGGAGTGGCTAAGATTTGCTCGGGACTGGGTTTACCGGTATACAAATCCAGAAACCTCTTTTTAATAATGCTGGCAACTTTCGTAGAGAGTTGTTGGCTGACAATGGAAAAACAGAGATAGAGGTATATATCACGACGTTTTGTAAGTTTCAGGGTTTCCTGCCTGGTCACGATCCTGGCAAAATGCTTATCCTTAGAAAGATGAGTAATATAGGAACCAGTATGTAAACCCATAAAAGTTAATTAACGCGTTAATAACCCAGTACCGCGTCTATTTTGAAAAGCACTCCGTTTGTTGCCATGATATTGACGGTAATCGCATTTGAAGAAAAGGGACTGCCCAACGTTTGTACGCTTTCCTGAATTCCCGAATTGATAAACAGGAGGGTGGTGTCGCTAAGTGATGTATAAGTGGCGCTGTCGGGTATATTATAGCCGAACAGTCGTTGGGGTATCATGCTTGTGAGCACCATATTGCGCAAAGTGTCCGGATTTACAACAGACAGATCTGCGGGTGTGGTAAATCCCAGATTCCTGAATGCATCATTCACCGGAGCAAGAAAGGTGAAAGGCCCTCCTGAAGCAAGAGTAACCGTTAGACTGTCAGGCACGGGGCTGGACAGCAGGATGGCTTCATTTAAAAAACTCAGGGAAGTGTCACTACTGATAATTTGTTCCAGGTTTTGAGTCGGTGCCAATAAAACATATTGCAGGGCAAGCATGGTTCCGTTCGTCGCTTTCACTTCAGAGTTGAGCATCAGATTTCCGTTCGCATAAGTACGGTTTGAATCCCCTGTAATAAAAATGGAATCACCATCGGACATCACCAGGCTTTGATTTGTTTTGCCGATAAAAGATTCCAGAGTCAGGGCAGTACCGGCATAGGTCTGGTAAAGCACCCATTGCCTGGCCTGGTCGGCACTGAATCCGTTAATCACCGATTGCGGGTAACCTGACTGCGTACAGGCCTGATCGTTGGGAACAAACAGTGTGAATATGGCAGGACCACTGAATAAGGAATCAAGACCTGCTTTAACTACTGCGGAATTAAAAATAGTTGTATTTGTTCCATGAGCCAATACATAACCCAACGAAGAGGTTTCTGCATTGATATCTGGTACAGACTGCTTATTACAGGCCCAGGTGAGCAGAACAGCCGGTAAAAACCATAATGCGGTTTCCCTGATTGTCTTATTCATTCTTAATCTATTCCATACTGAAACTGACGCTGCCGTCTTTTTCATCTTTTAGTGAAATACCGATTTCCATCAATTGTTTACGTATGCGGTCTGAAGTCTGATAGTCTTTTTTTGCTTTGGCGTCCCGCCGGATATCTATAAGCAGGTTCATGATACCCCCGAGTTTGCCATATGAATC
>DATCAO010000227.1:0-4245 GCA_036512575.1 Puia sp. | reverse complement strand
GAATATAGGTCCAGTCGTCGAAACTGATATAGGCTTTTACATAAAATTCATCCGATAGCTCAAGCGGCGCATGGTGATACAATTTCTTATATTCATACCTATATGAATAACGGAGCGCAGACAGATCAGAAAGGACAGCGGAAGCTGTAGGAAAACTGCCGGCACCCTTTCCGTAAAAGAATTGTTTGTCGGCAAACCCGCTTTCGATCACCACACCATTATATTCATTTTTTACAAAACTCAGGTGATCGTCTGCTTTCACAAACTGCGGCAGCACGAATGCAGCTACTTTGCCGTTCAGTAATTTTTTTGCCTGGCCGACGAGTTTGATCTGGTAGTGTTTTTCTGCAGCCACTTCTGCGTCTCCGGCATGAATATGCTGGATACCGCTGAAAACAATTTTATGCGGATCAGAAATAATGCCATAGGCATGAACGAGCAACAGGGTCCATTTATTCACGGCGTCGATGCCCTCCACATCGAGTGAGGGATCACTTTCCGCAAAACCCAGTTGCTGGGCCAGCATCAGGGCCTGTTTGAAGTCGAGTTTTTCTTCAAACATTTTCGTGAGGATAAAATTCGTGGATCCATTTACGATCGCACGCATCGAGTGCAACAAATCATTATCATAATATTCCTCCAGATTGCGGATCACCGGGATGGAAGCACAGGCGGCCGCCTCATACAATACCGAATGGTCTGTCTCTTTCTGAAGTTGCAGCAGCTCTGACAAATGTTCGGCGAGCATTTTTTTACTGGCACTCACTACGTCTTTGCCATTTTTCAATGCAGTGCTCACAATCTGGAATGCGGGTTCCGTTTCATTGATCACTTCCACAATCACATTGATCTCCGGATCATTCAATAATAAATTCCTGTCTGTTGTAAAAAGTTCTTCGGGAGCGTTTCTTTTTTTGCCCGGATGTTTAATACATACTTTAACGATGTTTGCCTTTAAGGAAGGGGTCTGTTGTAAAATGCGGTACAGGCCTTCACCTACAGTGCCAAATCCGAATAGTCCGATTCTGAGTTGCTTATGTGCGTCCATATGATGAATCAACAGTTTTCTGAATGTTTCGAATAGTGGTTAGTCTTAACGGGTATGCGATCAACAGTTTTCAATTTGTTTCGAATAGTTGTTTGTCCTAACAAGTATACGGTCAAATGTGTTGCGAAGATCCGTGATTAAATCTTCAGGTTCTTCCAAACCCACCGAAAGGCGAATCAGGCTGTCTCTGACGCCGGCAGCCCTTCTGATTTCAGTCGGAATGGTTTTGTGGGTCATTTCGGCTGAATGGCTGATCAGGCTTTTGATTCCACCCAGGCTCTCCGCCAGTTTAAAAAGTCCGGTTGCACCCACAAAACGGCCTGCGGCCTTCAGGCTGTCTTCCTTTAATGTAAACGAAACAATGCCGCCGAAACCGCGGGATTGCCTTCTGGCTATCAAATGACCAGGATGGTCCGGCAGTCCGGGATAAAAGACCTGGTCAACCGCCGGATGATCCTGCAGGAATTCTGCGATCTGCAACGCACTGCTG
The DNA here is from genome assembly GCA_036512575.1 of Puia sp. Classification (GTDB taxonomy): domain Bacteria; phylum Bacteroidota; class Bacteroidia; order Chitinophagales; family Chitinophagaceae; genus Puia. Next base: position 2,707 of record DATCAO010000227.1, on the reverse strand, counting down.
CAGTGCTGACGCATCCGGAGTGAAAGAGTTTCCATACCCCGGATCACAAGCCAGGAATCGAAGGGCCCCAGGATGGCACCCGCTGCATTTTGATAGAACCTGATTTGCTCACCTAACTCCGCGGTTGCTGTTACAACCAGGCCGGCGATCAGGTCGCTATGTCCGCCTAAATATTTGGTTGCCGAATGAACCACAATATCGGCTCCCAGAACGATCGGTTTCTGAAGCGCCGGTGATGCGAAAGTATTATCCACACAAAGCAGGCAGGCATGGGCTTTGGCGATGCCGGCGATCACTTCGATATCGGCGATTTTCAGTGTCGGATTGCTGGGCGTCTCCAGCCAGATCAGCCGGGTATGTTTGTTTAACGCATTAAAAATATTCGCCGGATCAGAAGCGTCCACATAATGAACATGGATCCCGAACTTTTTGTACACCTGTTCAAAAAGCCGGAAAGCCCCTCCATAGATATCATCCACCGCAACAATTTCATCGCCGCTTTTCAGCAACTTGAGAATGGCGTCGATGGCGGCGAGGCCACTTGCAAATGCGAGTCCCCGCTTACCTTTCTCCAGTCCGGCGATCAGGTTTTCGAGTACTGCGCGCGTCGGGTTATTACTTCGCGCATAATCATATCCTTTATGCACACCAGGCGCTTCCTGAACAAAAGTTGAGGTTTGGTAAATGGGAACTGAAATGGCTCCGGTGAGCGGATCGACCGGAATGCTGTGAATGAAAGCTGTTGTTTCCTGCATAAAATAATCCTCCATGCCCTCTCGGGTTTTTTTGGGTGACTCAATAGGCGCGTCAAGAATCTATCCGAAGATTTTCCGTTTCAGTGTTTCAGCGACTGAAAACAAAAAAGCCCTTCCGGAGGTCAGAAGAGCTTTAATATGATGAGTATTAGTAAGCTTGGATCTGACTTATCTGTTCCCGCCGTTGGCAGGATGGATTTGGCACCTTGTTACACGATTCATGCAACAGGTTGTCAAGGCTTCACCGGGCCATTACCCTCAGCCTTTCTTGATAAGCGGTAAAAGAACTCCAACAAAGATAAGCAGTCAGTGAAACGAATAAAAAAATATTTTTTCAGGCCGTTTTCTGCGCCTGTCAAATGGAATTAAAGATGTTGCAACAAGCTGCCCTGTAAATTGTTATTATCTTTATCCATTCCAATTCTCATTATGGTTGAACAGAAAAGTCCGACTCCTGCGGCCGGGGAAGAAATGATTGAAGTGTTCGGGGCCCGGGTGCATAATCTTAAGAATATAGATATCTCCATTCCCAAAAATCAACTGGTTGTTATTACAGGGATCAGTGGAAGTGGTAAATCATCGCTTGCATTTGATACGATTTACGCAGAAGGACAGCGCCGGTATATGGAAAGTTTTGGCGCATACGCGCGCCAGTTTATCGGCGATATGGAAAGACCCGATGTGGATAAGATTACCGGCCTGAGCCCGGTGATTTCCATAGAACAAAAAACCACAAACCGAAATCCGCGCAGCACCGTGGGTACCGTCACGGAAGTATATGACTTCCTGCGTTTACTTTATGCCCGCATCGGCCAGGCTTTTTCCTATAATACCGGCAGGCGCATGGTCAAGTTCAGCGAGGAAGAAATCGTGGCCAATATCTTTGAGAAATTTGCCGGCAAAAAAATCTCAATACTGGCTCCGCTGGTGCGCGGCCGGAAGGGACATTACCGCGAATTGTTCGAAGACATCCGGAAAAAAGGATTCGTCAAAGTGCGGGTAGACGGGGAGGTGAAAGACCTGGTCGCGAAGATGCAGGTGGACAGGTATAAGATCCATGACATCGAAGTAGTGATCGACAGGCTCGCTGTAACGAACGACATGAAAACGCGGGTCAGCCAAAGTGTCCAGACTTCCCTGAATATGGGAAAGGGACTGATGTTCCTGTTGATCAATGACGATAATAAAGTGGTTCAGTACAGCAAACAACTGATGTGCGACGAAACCGGCATCAGTTACGAAGAGCCATCTCCCAATAGTTTCTCTTTCAACTCTCCTTATGGAGCCTGCCCGGTTTGCAAAGGAATGGGTGCTGTGTATCGCATCAGCCTGGACGCCATCATGCCGGATAAAACAAAATCTGTGAATGAAGGAGGGATAACGCCTTTAGGCAGTGAACGGGATGCCTATACATTTACGGCAGTACAAAAACTTGCCAGGAAATATAAATTCAGTCTGGATACGCCAATCGAAGACATGCCGGTCAAAGCACTCAATCTGATTCTTTATGGAACCCCGGATTCTGTTACAATGGCGATTTTGGAAATTGATGAAACGGAACCGGGTGTTTCGGATTCAGAATATGAAGGACTGATTCCCATGTTAAAGAGATGGTTCAGCGCTTCGAGTACGGACAGCCTGCATGAATGGGTGGAGAAATACATGGAACTCAAAACCTGTGCAACCTGCGGCGGAGCAAGGTTGAGAAAAGAAAGCCTCTGGTTCCGTATTGATTCAAAAAATATCGCCGAACTCAGTCACCTCAATCTGGACAAACTCGCCAAATGGTTCGATGGAATTGAAAAAAGACTGGACAATAAACAGAATACGATTGCAAAAGATGTATTGAAGGAAATCCGTGAGCGACTACAGTTCCTCCTCAACGTGGGCCTCACCTACCTGACGCTCGACCGGCCGACCAGAACATTGAGTGGCGGTGAATCCCAGCGCAT
>DATCAO010000226.1:0-6376 GCA_036512575.1 Puia sp. | reverse complement strand
TGCAATTTAAGGAGGGCAGTCAGTCCGTACTGGAGAAATATGCCGGGAGTTCCGTTTATGGAAATCACGGAGAACGGATCGCGAACGGGCAGCGGTTGATGCAGACCGTTAGTGATATTTTCCTGGGGTGGACGAAGAGCCAGGATGGAACAGAATTTTATGTCAGACAGTTGCGGGATATGAAAGCCAGTGCGAATGCCGACAACTTTACGCCGAAACTTTTATTGGAATACGCGTCCATATGCGGCTGGGCCCTGGCGAAGTCGCATGCCAAAGCGGGCAGGAGCCCCGAAATCACCGGTTATATCGGCAAGACGGAAATATTTGCGGAAGCCATCACTGATTTTGCGGTTCATTACGCCGACAGGACGGAAAAGGATTATGCATTATTGAAAACGGCCGAGAAGAATCAAAGAATAAAAGCAATTTTCGAAACATCATCAAAATGAACATATCGGTTTCCACCCTGGACAGGCTTAAAACACAACACCTCTCATTACCCGCATTGATTGCCGGTTTACCAGTTGACCGCCTGGCGCTCCCGCCGCTTCCGGGCAAGTGGAGCATTAAAGATAATATCGCGCACCTGACCAAGTACCAGCTGGTATTTATAGAAAGGATGCATACACTGCTCACCGTTCATGAACCCCTTTTCGAAGCGTACCGCGCAGAGAACGACCTGGAATTTCCACGCTGGCTTGATAAAAGTGCACATTTACTAATCGAAGAATTGAATAAGGACAGAATTACCCTGACCGGCCTTCTGACAAAAATGGGTGACAAAGAGCTCAGGCGTGTTGGGGTTCATCCAAAATTCGGGAAACTGACGGTATTGGACTGGACCGAGTTTTTACTTTTACACGAAGCGCATCACCTGTTTACCATATTCCGGTTGGCGCACGATAAGGATTAACCCGGATACAAGTAGAATTTGTTATGACTATTCATGATGAGTAAGTTCCTTTATCTCCTGGTTTTTATTTTCTTAAGCTATTTCGGATTCTCACAGCATGTGCTGAGGGGCAGGGTGATCAGTGATGAAACAAAAAAACCATTGCCCTCCGTTTCCGTTTATCTGAACAATACTTCCCTGGGTGTAACCACCGATGAAAAGGGGCTGTTTGTTTTGCAGAATATTCCTGGCGGGAAAGTTACCCTGGTTGCCTCCAGTGTCGGATATGAAACCTATGTGAAATTTATCGACCCCGGCGACTTCACCGAAGGTTTGACCATTAGATTAAAACTGAAACCAGAAGAACTGCAGAGCGTCATATTAAAGTCGTTCGATCCTGAAGGCTGGCAAAACTGGGGTAAATTATTTACCGAACTTTTTATAGGCACTTCTCCAAATGCGGCCTCCTGCATCATTCAAAATCACGAGTTCCTCAGGTTCAGGCTCAATAACGACAATACCTTATCGGTATTTTCGAGAACGCCCATTCAGGTTATGAACTATGCGCTGGGCTATGAAATTGTGTACAAACTGGAAGAATTTTCATTTGACCTTTCCAGCCAGGTGCTCACACAAAAAGGCTTTGCTTATTTCAAAGACCTTTCCACCCTTCATCCAAAAAGAGCCGAAAAATACGGGAGGAAAAGGAAGGAAGTGTACCAGGGATCCCTTATGCATTTCATGCGGGCTTTTTTTTTGAATCAACTGGATACGGCCGGGTTTCAGATGAGGAGTCTTGCAAAGATTTCGAATCCGGGAAAAGATCGTGCAAAATTCCTCTTCAGTTTGCATAAGGATTCTGTACTCAGAGACACTGTTTTGATCGAGATAAAGGATTCGGTTAAGACGAAGGGCGGTACCAGGATAAAAACCAAAACGTTTCGCGGTATTGCAGACTCTACTGACTACTATAAATATATGTTGCGCCAGCCGGACTCTGTGATCAGCCGGCAATTGATTTCGGCAGACAGTATCGGATTTGCCCTGGATAGCAATATTGCCGGACTCTATTTTGTCGATTCCCTGGAAGTGACTTATACATTGAAAAAAAATTCCGGAAAATACAGAATGCTATCGCCGGAAACAAGAAAAGAAAATTTTCCGGTTTCACAGTTTGTCTTCCCGAATAAAAAGCCGGTGTATGCATTTAGTAACGGGTACTTTTATGATGTGTATGATTTGAAGATAACCGGGTATTGGGCCTGGTGGGAAACCATGGCCAACAAACTTCCATATGATTATTATCCCGCCGCAAACTAAAATGGGCCCATCCGTTTACGGGGAATTAGGGGTATTTTGTAAAAAAAATTCCGGGCCTTCTTTTTTATGAAGAGTATCGTGATCATATCCCTGCTGGCGATCCTGATATCAGGCGGAGCATTTTTTTCCTGCAAGCAAAATGTTTCGGTTCCCGTCAAAACCATCAGCCAGACTTTATTAGAGCAGATCGACAGTTTTTCCTTACTGAACGGACAATTCAGGCTGGCCGCAGAAAATCCTTCCGCTCAGGAAAAGCAGGTACAGGATTTATTTCTTCAAACCCGGCTGGCCTATAAAAAATTCGAATGGGCAGCTGAATATTTCGAGCCCGTTGTGGCGAAGCAGGTTAATGGCCCGCCGGTACCTGAAGTGGAAATGCCGGAGATGACGGTATCCGAACCTGCCGGATTACAGGTGATTGAATCTTGTTTGTTTCCGCATCCGGACTCAGCGCGCAGAAAAATTCTTCTCCGGCAAGCTGACCTGCTGCAGGGATCCGGCGACCTGCTGAGGCAGCGGTTTGCCAAAATGGGTATGTTCGACCAATTGGTTTTTGATGCGGTGAAACTGGAAGTATATCGGATCATCACCTTAGGCATTACCGGATTTGACAATCCCCTTACGCTGAACAGCATGCCTGAATCAGGGACCAGCCTGGAAAGTCTTCAGGAGATTCTGGCGGGTTATCCGGAACAGAAAGACAAGGACAGTTTAATAGTCGGTTTTGACGGAGCCATCAATTACCTGCGTGTGAATCCGGATTTCAATAAATTCAACCGGGCAGAATTCATCACCCGTTATATCAATCCCATTACAACGGGTATCAGCAACCTGGAAAGGGAATTACACATTTCAATCCATAAATACAACCGGTTGCTGAACCAGGGAGCCAAAACGCTTTTTGACAGCAATGCCTTTAACGTCAATGCTTATGCGCCGGACCGGATATTTTTTCTAAATCCTGAAAAAATAACCCTGGGTAAGACCCTTTTTTACGATCCCATACTCTCGGGGACGGGTACGCGAAGTTGTGCGTCCTGCCACCAGCCGGCAAAAGCATTCACTGACGGCCTGGTCAAAAATAAAACCCTGAGTAAAGACGGACTCCTGAAACGGAACACACCCACTTTGATCAATGCGGCGCTTCAGCCGGCGCTGTTTTATGATATGCGGGTCAGCTCACTGGAGGATCAATCGATCACCGTGGTGCAGAGCTCGGAAGAAATGCACGGTTCCATGAAGGTGACGGCAGAGCGTTTATGGGGAAATAAAAAATACCGGGATTTGTTTTCGGCAGCTTTTCCAAAAAAGAACCGGAGTGGGATTGATACCATGGAAGTGATGAATGCCATCGGATCCTATGTGCGAAGCCTGACCCGGCTCGACAGCCGTTTCGATGAATACATGCGGGGAAACAGAATGACCATGAGCACGGCGGAAATTAACGGTTTCAATTTATTTATGGGGAAGGGGAAATGCGCCACCTGTCATTTCATGCCTTTATTTAATGGGAGCTTCCCGCCCGGTTATACCACGATGGAAACAGAAGTGATTGGCGTTCCGCGGCTAATCGGAAAAAAAGAAATTGACCCGGATCCGGGCAGGTATGATATTGTACGCATCGGATTTCTCAGGCATGCTTTCAAAACGCCGACTGTACGCAATGCCGCGCGCACGGCTCCCTATATGCACAACGGAGTCTTCGCCAGCCTGGAGCAGGTGGTCGATTTTTATAACAAAGGTGGCGGAGCCGGTCTGGGGTTGACTATTGAAAATCAGACCCTGCCTTTCGATAAACTGGAACTCACGGAAACGGAACAAAAAGACATCGTATCATTTATCAAAAGCCTCGACAGCCCACAGGGCGGGGATTATTAAAAACTGCAAAAATTCTTTTTCAGGGCATTCATAAAATTGCCTTAGCTTCCTGTAAGTATTTTCCCTTATTTCATTAACCCCTAACCAATGCAACCGACCAATTACAAAAAAGCCGGCTTACTGGCATTAATCCTAACCATCATTTCCTTAGCATCCTGGGAATATTCTTTGCGGAATAAAGGAGTCTATGCTGATTATGATGACAATGACGCTTTATGGGCCAATAAAAGAGCCATGGTGTATGAACCCAAAGACAAAGCAACCGTTTTTATAGGTTCATCCAGGATCAAGTACGATCTGGATATTCCCACCTGGGAATCTTTAACCGGTAATCATGCCGTACAATTGGCCAACGTGGGCAGCAGCCCTCGGCCAGTGATGGAAGACCTGGCCAACGATCCGAATTTTAAAGGCAGGCTGGTGGTGGATGTGACAGAAGGACTTTTCTTTTTTCCGGGCCTGGCATTCTACGACGGGAGCACCAATAAAAAAATCAGGTATTATCACGACATCACACCTACGGAACGGTTCAGCTTCCAGGTGGATCGCGTGCTCGAATCCCAGTTTGTTTTTCTTGACCAGGATAATTATTCCATCAATGCCATGCTGGATCAAATGAAAATTCCCAACAGGACCGGCGCACCTTTTTTTGATTTCCCCATGGAATTCGGCCGGAACACTTATGCGAGACAAGCTTATATGACTCCCGAATTTGTTGCGGACACCAACCTGCAGAACCGGGTAAAAGCGGTTTGGATGGGTTGTGCAAGAATGGGCGGACCACCGCCGGTTAGCGGAAAAGCATTGGATTCCATATTGAACTGGGTGAAAATTCAGGTCGATAAAATCAAATCCCATGGCGGAGATGTGATTTTTGTGCGTACGCCTTCCAGCGGACCGGCCTTCATGGGGGAGCAACGGGGTTTTCCACGAAAGGATTATTGGGACCGGATATTATCCACGACGGGTTGCCCAGGCATTTACTTCCAGGATTATCCGGCCATCGCCAGTTTTATTTGTCCTGAATGGTCGCATCTGAAACCCGCCGACGGGGTGATCTATACGAAGAACCTGGTTAAGATCCTGGAAGATGAAAAGGGATGGACCTTCCTTAAGAATTCTTCCAATTTATAAAGTTTCATAACCCCAAACACCAACACCATGCTCTTCAATTCATATACATTCCTGGTTTTCTTCATCATCGTGCTGATTCTGCACAACCTGCCCTTCTCGTGGAAAACAAAAAAAGTCAATCTCCTGATCGCGAGTTATATTTTTTATGCCGCCTGGAATCCGCCATTCATCCTGCTGCTCTGGCTCTCCACGCTGGTGGATTTTTTTGTAGGCCGGGCCTTATACACGCAGGAAAATAAACATAAGAAAAAAATATTGCTGGTGGTGAGCCTGATCGGCAACCTGGGTATGCTTTGTTTTTTCAAATACGGTGGTTTTATTCTCGAAAATTTCACCCACCTGGTGAACGCCATTGGATTTAATTATCATCCGGCAAAACCCAATATCATATTGCCGGCCGGTATTTCTTTTTATACGTTTACGACACTGTGTTATACCATCGACATGTACAGGAGGGAAAGCAAACCGGTAAAGTCCTTACTGGACTTTTCTTTGTTTGTTACATTTTTCCCGCATCTCGTGGCCGGTCCGATCGTGAGGCCGCCGCAGCTGGTGCCCCAGTTCGAATCACCACGTAAGGCAAATACACAGCAACTGATCCAGGGATTGTTTTTGCTTTCACTGGGATTGTTCATGAAAGTATTTCTGGCAGACGGTATGTTATCCGTTCCGGCCAGTTCGGTATTCGGATCGCAGGATCCACTGAAAACATTGGACGCCTGGATGGGTGTGCTGGCTTTTTCGGGACAGATCTTTTTTGACTTTGCCGGATATTCTTCCTGCGCAATCGGCGCGGCGCTCTGCCTTGGATTTGTGTTGCCCCAGAATTTTTTATTCCCTTATGCTGCTGTCGGATTTACGGATTTCTGGCGCAGGTGGCATATCACACTCTCTTCCTGGCTGCGGGATTATCTCTACATTCCATTGGGAGGAAACCGGAACGGGAAATGGAGAACTTATTTTAACCTGATGGTGACGATGTTACTCGGCGGTCTCTGGCATGGAGCCAACTGGACCTTCGTGGTATGGGGGGCCTTGCATGGATTTTATCTCTGGGTAGAAAAAGCCTATCGCGACTTCAAAAGTAAAGCGCCGGGTAAACCTGCCCTTGCTACAGAATATATCAAAAGTTCATTTGCCCCTGAATTCAAA
>DATCAO010000225.1:0-9649 GCA_036512575.1 Puia sp. | reverse complement strand
ATTTACCAGCTTCTTGGTAATCGCAAGACCCAGCCCCGTACCACCATATTTGCGTGTTGTGTCGACGTCGGCCTGGGTAAAACTTTCGAATATTTCCTGTTGTTTGTTGGCAGGGATACCGATTCCTGTATCCTTGACCATAAACTGGATGGTCGCTTTCTGGCTTGTTGAAAATATTTTTTTCGCCACCACGGTAATCTCTCCATAGTGAGTAAATTTAATTGCATTGGCAAGCAGGTTACTGAATACCTGGTTCAGCCTGGTTTCATCCGTCATCACTTCGATGTCGAGGCTGTCATATTCCATTTTGAAACCCAGGTTCTTGGCATGGGCCTGCGCGGCAAACTGCAGGTGAATTTTTTCAAGAAATTTTTTAAGGTCAACAGGATGTTCCCCCAACTGCAGTTTCCCCACTTCAATTTTATTGAAGTCCAGGATCTCGTTGATGAGCATCATCATATGTTCGGATGAATATTTAAGAATATCGAGGTGCGATTTCTGGTCGGGCAGATAATCTTCTTGCAGCAAGAGGTTGGACGTACCAATGATTCCATTCAGCGGCGTACGCAGTTCATGGCTCATGTTCGACAGAAAACGAGATTTGGCCTGCGAAGCCACTTCGGCTTTTTGCTTGGCCTTCATCAGTTCGAACTGTGCCGTTTTGATTTCGGAGATATCCAGGATACTGATCTTTAAAAATCTTTTCTCCAGATCCAGGAAGGGTACAATATTCACGAATGCGAAAAAAGTCCGCTCCGCCGAAGTGATGGACAATTCGCCCTGCCAGTCTTTCACCTGCTGTGTACTCAGGTTCAGTTCGATTGATTTAAACAATTTGATATGCTCACTGGTGAACCAGTCTTCAATCGCCGATCCTTCAATCTCTTTTTTATTTTTGATATGCAGCAATTCACAGGCGCGGTTATTACATCCGATGATTTTCCGGGTCTCAGCATCCATGATCAGTACCCCGTCCAGTGAAGTATTGTAAATGGTGTCTACAAAATGTTTTTCCTTCAGGATGGCTTCTTCGTGATCCCGGTTCACCCGGAATATGAAATAAGAAAAGAATGTGGTCAGCGTCAGCGAGATCGCCAGGTTGGAACTGTACAGGCGGGCAAACATGCCGGCGATTCGCACCTGGTAATAATTCTCATAGGGACTCACATTCAGGCAGAGCAGCACGGAAACGATCGTAATCAGGTAAACGAATTTCAGCTCGGTAAAATTTCTTTTGACGTCAATGACCAGGGTCATGACGAGGAAGTAAGGAAAATACAGGAGATATTCTCCCGCGCGCAGCCCTTCCATATAATTCATCACAATCAGGTAGAGATTCAGATTGACGATCGCTATGATACGGGCCAGCTCAAACCTCTTTTTCGAATTGAGATGGAAGGCCAGGATAAAAATATAACCCGTTGAGAGGTTGATCAGGGCACTGATATAGAGACTCAGGGTAAAATAACTCACTACGGACATCAGGGTGCCGCAGAGTGTCAAAAAGATGAACTGGTTGAACCGGACGATCTTCTTTCGTTGGGAAAGGGAATTCGAGGGGTCCAGGCCAGAATATACAATATCCTGATATACAGACCACAATACAGGCGAGAGTCGGGATTTCAGGGAGGGTATCAGAGGAATTAATTTGAATATTAAAACGCGGGGAGTATAATAATTATTATTTAAAGCGTTAATATAGTTGAATCCAGATGTCATGAATAACCTGAAAACTGCTAATGCCTTCGTTTTCAACCCTGAATTCGATGTAAACTACCTCAATAGCCTCTACGGGGACGACTACAATTATCTCCAGGAAGTTTTCAATACCGTCATGCACGATTATCAGTCGCTGACAGACAATATTGAATACAATTTTTCCTCCGGCAACCTGAACGCATTAAGATCAGCCGTACATAAAATAAAACCGGTGTTTGGATTTGTTGGCCTCACTACCGTTCAGCAGTTATGCCAGGATTTCGAACAGATCTGTTCCGCAGCCTCTTCACCCGACCAGCTGGCAGGCGATTTTGAATCGCTTAAAAATAAAATCTCCCAGAGTAAAATACTAATAGAAGAAGAAAAGAAAAAATTGGAATTATTTAATAGCAATTGTTCATGAGTCTCAGCTGTATTATTGTAGAGGATCTGCAGGTAGCCGCGAACTACCTGAATAACTGTTGTGAAAAAAGCGGGCAGGTTGAAGTGAAGGGTCATTTCAGCAATGTGACCGACGCGCTTTCTTTCCTGAACAGCAATACGGTCGACCTGATTTTCCTCGACGTGGAAATGCCCGGTGCCAATGGCTTTGAATTGCTGGACCAGATTGCCTTTTCCCCCAAAGTGATTCTCACGACGGCCAAATCGGAATATGCATACAATGCATTTCAATACAATGTTTCGGACTACCTGATGAAACCCTTCACCTATCAGCGTTTCCTGGAGGCGCTCGGAAAAATACAGCCCTCAAAAGAAACCATATCCACCAACAGCGCAACCGATCATATTTATATTAAAGCCGACGGCAAACTGATCCGTTTGAATAATGATTCCATCCTGTATATTGAAAGTATGGGCGACTATGTGAAATTTGTTACGGTCGATAACAAGAAATACATTACCCACAATACCATAAAAAACCTGGAAGAGAAGGTGAGCAAGGAACATTTCCTGAAAGTGCACCGCTCCTATATCGTGAACCTCCACAAGATCGACGATATGCGTGAAAATTTCCTCTTCATCAAGGGCAATGAAATCCCCGTTAGTAAGGCCAATAAGGCTGATGTGTTTCGCAGACTGAATATTGTTTAACAAGCTGAAGGCCTGAGGAGTGAAGCTTGAGGCTTGAGGCTTTTTCGTGAATCGTTTGTCGTAAATCGTTAATTGATCAACGGTCATCGGTCAACGGTCATCGGTCAACGGTCAACGATCTTTTAATGACCATTCATTATTACTCCTGTCTATATCCGGCAAAACATGTTCCGGATCCAGGATCACCTGTGCTATTTCACCGGTAGAAGCATATTTGAAATTCCAGGTGCCCCCGCGTTGCCAAACTTCAACCGGAAGTCTGATGATTTCTGATTTTCCGCTCGCCTGCACAATTTTTAGAATCACCGGCATGATCATTTTCCCTTTATTTTCTAAAGTAATCATCACCCCGTTTGCCGGATCATCGTTAATATATTTTACGCCGGTGATGGCCTGGTCCAGCTTCCAGGTGGTAAAAAACCATTCCTTCCAGAACCAGTTTAAATCTTCGCCGCCTGCGCTGTTCATGCAACGGAAGAAATCATAAGGCGTCGGATGTTTGAAGGCCCAGGCTGATGTGTATTTCCTGAACGCATAATCAAAACGGTCGGCACCTAAAATCTGATTGCGGAGCAGCAACAGGCCAAACATGGTTTTTCCGTAGTATTCCACATAATCATTACCCATAGCTTCCGGTGCCAGCATCAGCGGCGATGCACTATAGAGAAATGTCTTCGGCTGAAGAATGGTAAATAAATTGTTCGCGATGAGGCCCGGGTCCCCTGCATATTCACCATGATTAAAATGCAGCGCATCAAAGTAGTTGATGAAGGTATTCACTCCCTCATCCTGCCACATATATTTTCGTTCATTGGATCCGACGATCATCGGGTACCAGTTATGTCCGATCTCGTGAGAAATCACAAACCACAGATCGGATTTGGCTGACAGATAAGAATTGAATATGATTCCGGGATATTCCATGCCGGTAACTATACCACCAATATTCACCGCGGTGTTCCAGGGATATTCATAATACTCCTTAGAATAAAATTCAATGCTGCTTTTTAAATATTCCGTACCGCGGGAATACCCGTTCTGTCCAACGCTCTCCAACGGATATGCCGACATCGCCAGTATTTTGCGGCCCGAAGGAAGATTAACCCTTGCGGCATCCCATACCAATGCTTTGGAAGCAGCCCAGGCCACATCGCGGCTGTTCTTCATTGTAAAATGCCAGGTCAGATTTCCTTTACCGGTCGGTCGCACAGATGATTTACCGATTTCATCTGCACTGATGATCGAAACCGTTTTGTCGCTGCCTGCCGCAATGGAAAGTTTTTTTATTTCTTCAGCTGTTAATACCTGCGCTGCATTTTGCAAGTCTCCCGATCCATACACGATCATTTCTGCAGGCGCCGTGATGTAGTAGTCAAAATTTCCGTAGTCACAATAGAATTCACCCAGGCCCATATAAGGCAGCGTGTTCCATCCTTCCACATCATCATACACACACATGCGCGGGTACCATTGGGCAATTTCATATTCCACGCCCTTTTCGGTATACAGGCGACCCATTCGGTCTGCACCGTGAGCGGGAATCGCGAACGCATAATTTATTTTTACCGAGATCTTATCTCCCTTGGGCAACAAAGGATTTTTTAGACGAACCTGCATCCGGGTGTCGGATATCACAGGCTGAACAGGGTAAGTTTTGCCTCCGTAAGAAACAGTAACGGAACCGATTTTATATCCTCCGCGTTTGAAACCCGATACGCCGAACCGGTCATTTGCATAAGGAACTGACGCTGCTCCCCTCGAATCCGGATCAAAAAGATTCTGGTCCAGTTGCAGCCAGAGATAGTCCAGTTTATCCGGACTGTTATTGGTATAAGAAATCGTTACGTCTCCGGAAATGCTGGTATCTTTTTCACTGAGCGTGGCATGAATCAGATAACTGGAATTATTCTGCCAGTACATTGGCCCCGGCACTCCGCCCGCCGAACGAAAGGCATTACCTGCAGGTGGTTCGAAAACGGGAGCGAAAAAATCCAGAGGATTGTATCGCGCCGAGTCTCCTGTACTATGTTGTGCATTTGAAAAAATAACATGGCCCAATAAAAAACAAAAGCAAATCAATTTTCTCATCGGAATCGGTTATCAATGTTCTTATGAATGCCGGTCTCCATTCCGGCCTTATTATTGAGGCTAAATGTATCCAAAAAGGTCGATTTCCCGGTCAGGTAAAAGCCCTGCAAAATCCTTCGGGACCGGTTCGTCCCTGCTTCGGTGTTTCTTCGGTACGACTTCGTATTTCGTTCGTATCTGCTTCGTGGTTTCTTCAGGACGGCTTCGGAGCGGCTTCGGGAGTTCTTCGGGAGTTCTTCGGGAGTTCTTCGGGAAAACAGCCTGAAATACCGAAGGATTCCCGAAGAACTCCCGAAGAACCCTCATAAAACGCTCGAACTCATATCGGAACAAACAAGAAGCCAATACGGCAGCCTGTAGAATGCATACCGGATGGCATCCGGAAAACGATGATAAACCCTATGAAAATGATGGCTTTATGTAGGGACCAGACTGGTGCCTAAGTGTAAACCCTTAGCCGAATGGGCTCATATTCAGGGTTTTAAAAAGGTCAATTTCCATTGATCGACTTTTTATCCCCGAAAATCGAAGCTTTTACCTGACCTGTCGAATAACTTATGAGAAGGGTGATCCTCTTCGCATCTTTGTATTGTTGAAGCGCGCAACTGATCCGATCCGAAAAAAAACCAAAAAAGCTGAAGGCATAAAGCTTAAGGCTTAAATCCAGAATCCGAAGAAAAACCGAACGAATTAGTCCTTTGAAAACCGAGAACTGAGAACTGAAAGCTTTCAAAATATTCACCCGTTTTTAGAGATCCAATGCCTTGAAAAATTGTTGACGACCCCTAAACCCTTCATTATCCTGACGAAAACCGAAAGAAATCCAGTATTGAGAAACCTTAAAATCTGTACCTTTTCCTGACGGAAAACTAAACGTTGACGACGCGCTAAACAGATTTGGATAGCTGCCGAAAGGCAGCTGTTTTTTTTAATTCCCGGTCCACAGATTATTTTTCCTGTCCACATCCGGCAGCTGATTTTCCGGATCCAGAATCACCTGTTGAATTTTTCCGGTTGATGCATAATGTAAAGTCCAGCTTCCTCCGCGCTGCCAGATCTCTACAGGAAGCCGGATCGTTTCAGACATACCATTCGCCTGGACCACTTTCAGGATCACCGGCAAAATCATTTTTCCCTTGTTATCGATCGTGATGAGTGCGCCTTTAGCGGGATCGTCCTGCACATATTTCACAGTTGTAACCGCCTGATCCAGGGTCCAGGTGGTAAAAAACCACTCCTTCCAGAACCAGTTCAGGTCGTCGCCCGCTGCGCTGTTCATACAATGAAAAAAATCATATGGCGTGGGATGTTTGAAGGCCCAGGCGGCTGTATATTTCCGGAATGCATAATCAAAACGATCCTTTCCCAACACCACATTCCGAAGCAGTTTGAGTCCAAAGGCCGTTTTGCTGTAGTATTGATAATGCTGATCCAGATCCATCGCTTCAGAAAAAGTCATCAGGGGATCTTTGAGAAAAGGCAGGGTGCTTTGGTCGAGCCAGGCAAAATGACCCTTCTGATATAATGCAGGATCCTTCGCATACTCGCCACCGTTAAAAATTTCACCGGAGTAATAATTGATATAGGAATTAAATCCTTCATCCTGCCACATGTATTTTCTTTCGTTGGAACCGACAATCATCGGATACCAGTTGTGCCCGATTTCATGCGCAATCACAAACCACAAAGGCGCGCGGGTACTCGTATAGTCGTTAAAAATCATACCGGGATATTCCATGCCTGTGATATTGGAACCGATATCTACGGCGCTGTTCCAGGGATATTCATAAAAGTTTTTTGAATAGATCTCGATGCTGTTTTTTAAATATTCCGTAGCCCTTGACCAGGCGGTATCCCCAACAGCTTCCGGAGGATAGGCCGACATCGCGATAGCTTTCCGGCCTGAAGGCAGGTTCACTTTCGCAGCATCCCATACGAGTGCCTTCGATGCAGCCCAGGCCACATCGCGTGTATTTTTCATTGTATAATGCCAGGTGAGGTTTCCGTGGTTTGCCGGACGAATCCTTGAATTGCCGATCTCATCCGCCCGGACAATGCCCAGGGTATAGTCGCTTTTTGCGGCAGCAGCGAGTCTGTTGATTTCTTCCGTTGTCAAAACCTGCGTCGGATTTTGCAGATCGCCGGAACCAAAAACAAACATTTCTGCGGGAGCTGTAATATAATAATCGAAATTGCCGTAGTCGCAATAGAATTCTCCGAGTCCCATGTATGGCAGGGTGTTCCAGCCTTCCACGTCATCGTACACGCACATACGCGGGTACCATTGCCCGATGGTATATACGACGCCCTTCGAAGTATACACCCTTCCCATGCGATCGGCACCATATGCCGGAATGATGAAATGGTAATTGACCTGTATGGAAACCTGATCGCCCTTGGGCAGCAGCGGATTCTTTAGCCGGATCTGCATACGCGTATCAGAAATCACCGGATCCGTTTTGTACGATTTTCCTTTATAAATTATTGTTACCGCGGCGATCCTGAATCCGCCATTTGGAACACCCAGCACACCCATTTTATCACCCGAAGCAGGTGTTGCTGCAGCCCCTCTTGAATCCGGACTAAAAATATTCTGGTCAAGTTGCAGCCACAGATAGTCCAGTTTATCGGGACTGTTATTGGTGTAAGAAATGGTAACATCACCCGCGATGCTGGTATCTTTTTCGCTGAGTGTGGCGTGAATCAAATAACTGGCGGCGTTCTGCCAGTACATGGGACCCGGCACACCACTGGCCAAGCGATAGCTGTTGCCCGCCGGCGGATCAAATGTTGAAGTAAAAAAATCATGGGGATTGTAAGCGCCTTCATTCCGGTCAACCTGCGCGAATAAAAAACCGCAGCAAATAAAAAGAGAACAACTCAATGTGATTTTTTTCATTTCGTTATTTTAGGAATCGTAAGATTTTTTGCGGAATACCCGGTTCAATTCTCTCCTATAGATAAATGTATCCAAAAAAATAACCGTTGTTGATCCCTATTCCGCGGTCCCGTCTGGGAGCCCGGGGCCCTTATTGAAATGCTTAACCATTGGCGACCGTCAGATTTGGCCTCCAGGTTGGCTCCAAAACGAGAATTATATCATATATTATTGATTATCATTAATTTACCCGGCAGGGTCCAGGTGATGTGTTTATGAACTATAAAAAAGTGTTGTATAATCTCTATATAAGGGAGATAAAGCGCATTATGGGCTGGTTCCCGGGTCTGCAAAGAGAAAACCAAGCTTCATATACCTATTTCAATCTCTTGGTGCTGAAGGCCGGAACCCCGGGGCGGGTCGTACAGACTGACCATCTGCGGGTGAGTTGGACAGTGAATGACCATCTAAGGGTAAACCCCTAAAAAACCCGCTCGTATTCTGCCCCTTAAGTGGTGATAAAACAGTCCAAAACCCGTTTATCGGCCTTTTTATCCCGAAAATCGAAGGTTTTACCTGCTCTGTCGAATAACTTATGAGAAGGGTGATCCTCTTCGCATCTTTGTATTGTTGAAGCGCGCGAATGATCTGATCCCTTGAAAAAACCGAAACCGAATCCTGAAAAAGCTTGAGGCCTAAAGCTGAAAGCTTAAAGCTGAAAAATCTGATCCTGAGAAACCGAAACAACCGAAGAAAAACCAAACGAATCCATCCGATGAAAAAGCCAGAATAATCCATCCGATGAAAAATGAAAAACCTGATCAGACCAATAAGAAGATATTAAGACAAATGAGAGAAAACCGAATCCTGAGAAAAAAAAGTTGACGACCCCTGAACCCTATCCTAAGAAAACCAAAAAATGATCCACTATCCGAAAAACTGAAATCTGTACCTTTTCTTGACGGAAAACTAAATTTTGATGACGGCCTTAAACAGATTTGGACGGCTGCCGAAAGGCAGCTGTTTTTTTTATTTATTTACCTCCACGATACAGGCCGCCAGCTGCCCATCGCCACCTTCCCCTTTAAAATGAATATTTCCTTTTTGAGAAAGATCTGCCGGGATGAACCGGGTGCCTGATCCCAATGCCGACCTGAGCCTGGATGCATAATCGGCTGTTTTATTCTGACTGATTTTAGCATTGACGCCGCTCCAGTCCAAACTGTCTTTGCTTACCACCACCGCCATGATGTCTTTTATTCCAATGCTGTCCGGCTCCATACTTTTATCTCTTGGAAACAAACGGTATCCGGCAATTCCGCAAAATGGCGAATACTTCGTTTTGGTCGGATCATCTGCTTTCGGATATGGAAATAATGTATAACTGCTGCCGTCTGTTTCTTTTCCGAACACATATATATAACATTCCGATTGGTTGCGGATCTCCATCTTGAATCTCGTACCCGGTTTGACGGTATTGGTGGTTTCAAAAATATTTTCTGCCGTTCTCTTCAACGGAATATAATCACCAGCAACATTTTTCTTTCCGTCGAAATGAACCTGAACCAAACCCACTTCACATTCAAATGGCCTGCTGGCTGCCGCACCAACGGGTGGCATGGATTCCAGCCCGTAAGCCTCGCGAACGAAATAGGTAAAATGTTTATACCGCACCCAGGCAAAACCATTGTTGCCCCACTGCGGACCCCAGCTGTTCATGATCAGAAAAGCGCCGCCGTATTTGGCATCATCATAACCGACCACGCATTGTGCATGACCACCGAACCCCATCATGCTGGCATCATCCTGCGTCGGGTTCCAAACATCCTGACCCATCATCGGTTGCATATACGTTCCGCCCACCATCATCCC
>DATCAO010000224.1:0-13829 GCA_036512575.1 Puia sp. | reverse complement strand
GGATTCAATATTCATAAGATGTCCCCGATTGGAAGAACTAAAATTGAAAATTTAATATTGTATTTCCTAATTTTCAGTCACTAATTTACATTCAGGCATGTCTCCCCTATTACTGTTTTCTTTTGTATTGGCTTATTTTATGCTTCTCCTTTTTGTGGCTTACCGCACATCCAGGGGGTCTGATAATGAATCCTTTTTTATCGGAAACCGCAATTCCAACTGGATGCTGGTGGCATTTGGTATGATTGGCACTTCACTTTCCGGTGTAACATTTGTAAGTGTGCCGGGCGCTGTGGCCAGGGATTCCTTCTCTTATTTTCAAATCACACTGGGCTATTTCCTGGGCTACCTGCTTATTGCCTTTGTTCTATTACCGCTTTACTACAGGATCCACCTGACTTCTATTTACAATTACCTGAACGACCGCCTGGGATTCAGTTCTTATAAAACCGGTGCTGCTTTTTTCATCCTCTCCCGCGTATTAGGTGCTACGGCAAGACTTTACCTGGTCGTCAATATTTTACAGGAAGCTATCTTGTCCGGATTTCACATTCCTTTTTGGCTGACAACCCTGATCATTTTGCTGATGATCTTATTGTACACTTTTGAAGGCGGCGTGAAAACTATCGTATGGACCGATACGCTGCAAACTTCCTGCATGTTGGGAGGAATGGTAATCTGTGTCATTTTTATATTGCAACATCTTAACCTCAACCTGCCCGGCGCTTTGCAGGCCATGCAGGAAAAAGGCTATTCCAGAATTTTCTTCACGGATCCTGACAGTAAGTTATTTTTCGGAAAACAAATCCTAGCCGGAATGTTTATCACGCTCACCATGACGGGTATGGATCAGGAAATGATGCAGAAAAGTATTTCCGTTAAAACGCTGAAAGATTCCCAAAAAAATATGGTTGTGCTGGGATTCATCATGCTGGTCGTTATTTTCCTTTTTCTTTTCCTGGGTGGATTATTATACCTTTTTGCATCTTCTGAAAATCTTTCAGTTACCGGCGACCATTTATTTCCGGAACTCGCCCTGCATCATATGCCACCGTTCATATCAATCATTTTTATTATAGCCCTGATATCTGCCCTTTTCCCCAGTTCGGATGGAGCGATTACAGCGCTTACCGCTTCATTCTGCATTGATATTCTGGGTATCAATCGAAATGAGCGACTGGATGAAGTAACCAGAAAAAAAATCCGCCAGCGTGTTCATCTTGTTTTCATTGGCATCTTCCTCATTTTTGTATTAATCTATAAGTGGATTTCCAGTGATAGTATGATCGGGATCATCCTGAAAGTGGCCACTTACACATATGGTCCTCTCCTGGGTCTCTTTTCCTTTTCTATTATCACAAAACGAACGCTGCGACACAAATGGGTGCCATTGGTTTGCATCCTTGCACCCGTTTTATGTTTTTTTCTGGATAAATACCAGCAATATCTGTTCGGAAATTTTAAGATCGGCCTCGAATTGCTTCTCATCAATGGTATCCTCACTTTTCTTGGGCTTTTTATGATTAGTCGAAAAACCGGGATCAAATCCGGGACCTTATATTGATCCCCGATATCGTCCTGGTAAACCCGGATCCCACCCTTTGCTTCCCCGGTTCCTTCGGATTGCCTATCCGGTTCCTTCGGATTGCCTATCCGGATTCCGGATAGGCAATCCGACCCCAATCCGAACACAACCGGGAAAATCAGGTGTATTTGAGGAGAATATGGCCAATACACAGTTGACTGGATATCAACCCTGGATCAACGGCAGATCGACAGCGAAGCCTGGGCAGGCAGGCGAAATATGAGGCGTCTGGCGACATGTGTTTATGACTATGCCGTATTTTTGCGCTATGGACTTAATTCACCCGTTGGCGCAATCCTATGCAGAGAAATACTCGCCGCAGGAGAACCCCCGGCTCCTTGAGATTGAAAGTCGCTCAAAACCCCACCCCCACGCGCATATGCTTAGTGGGATGCTACAAGGTAAGTTCCTGGAAATGATCAGCTTAATGATCAATCCAACGTATATTCTGGAGATTGGCACTTTCCTGGGTTATAGTGCCATTTGTCTTGCCCGGGGACTGAAACCTGGCGGCGAACTACACACCATCGAAAACAACGAGGAGTCCGCCCTAACCGCCCGGGAAAACTTTAAGAATTCTAAAACAGGGAATAAAATAATTTTACATACCGGAAACGCGTTAGAATTGCTCGAAAAAATTGATAAACCCTGGGATTTGATTTTCCTTGATGCCGATAAAACAGGCTATTTGGCTTATTACGAAAAGCTGGTACCAAAACTCAAATCCGGAAGTTTGATCCTGGCTGACAACGTGCTTTTTCATGGTCAGGTATTGGAACAACCGGTTAAAGGAAAAAACGCCCTTGCTATCCAGGCATTTAATGAACGGGTGAAAAATGATGGACGGGTTGAAAAAATGATGTTAACCCTGAGGGACGGTGTTTATCTGATCCGGAAAAAATAAAACAGGCATGAATCTGAGATTTTGGTTATGGTTAGGAATGATCTTGCTGACTAAAACATTGTCGGCCCAAAATCCGGATCAGGTTTCTCAATATATTAATACTTACAAACTCCTGGCGATTTCGGAAATGCAAAGATCAGGTGTGCCGGCATCCATAATCCTGGCTCAGGGCATACATGAATCGCAGGCCGGGACCAGTGACCTCGTAATAGCCTCCAATAATCATTTCGGGATAAAATGTAAATCCGGATGGACCGGACAGGTCGTTCATCACGACGACGATGCCCGCGGGGAATGCTTCAGAAGTTACCCAACGGCTGCTGATTCTTACCGGGATCATTCAGACTATCTGACCCAGACGCCCCGTTACGCATTTCTTTTTAAGTTAAATCCGGAAGACTATGAATCCTGGGCTTATGGCTTGAAAAAAGCCGGATATGCCACCAATCTGAAATATCCGCAAATCTTAATTAAGCTCATCAGGGACTACGACCTGGAAAACTATAGTTTAATTGCACTTGGCAAACAACCTCTGGAACGAATCGAAAGCGGGACCCAGACAAAAGAAATAGCGGGGGGCTCAATGGGAAGATCTGGCGATTCAGCAGCTCAAATGCCAGCCCCGGCTGCAACTTATCCGGAGGGCCTGTTTTCCATCAACGCAGCAAAAGTGATATATGTCAAAGCGGGCGTATCGCTGCTTTCCGTTTCCAATCAGTATGAAATTCCCCTGGCACGACTGTTGGAATTCAATGATATGAATCAACAGGATGTTCTTCGCGAAGATCAGCTGGTCTTTCTTCAACGTAAACGCAAATCCGGGGAATCGCCGTTTCATATCGTTCAACCCGGAGAATCCATGTATTCCATCTGCCAATCTGAAGGCGTCAGGTATGAAAATATCCTGGAATACAACCGGCTCAAACCAGGAGAAGAACCTGCTGCCGGTGAAAAGATTTACCTTCAGTCAATGGCTGGTTCCAAACCAGTGCTTAAAAATCCCGACAGTGTGAAAACGGCCATTCCTTCTTCCTAAATATCTATATGGACACCGTGCGAATACATGACAAAACTTTCCAATCCTTTTTATCCGAAGAGGAAATTCTTAATAAAGTAAAACAATTGGCTGTTGCTCTGAACAGGGACTATGCAGAGAAAAAACCCATCTTCATTGCCATCCTCAATGGGGCATTCATTTTTGCCGCCGACTTATTTAAAAACCTGACCATCGATGCTGAAATTTCCTTCATAAAACTGGCTTCTTATAAGGGCATGAAATCCTCAGGTCAGGTTATCACAGCTATCGGACTCGATATCGAATTGTTTGGCCGCCACGTCGTTATTCTGGAAGATATTGTGGATACCGGGAAAACCCTTCACGAATTCCTGCCGCAATTATGGCACCAGCAACCGGCATCACTTAAAATTGTTGCACTGCTTCATAAGGCAGATGCAAAGGCATTTCCCGTTACGGTAGATTATACCGGCTTTGAAATTCCCGATAAATTTGTGGTCGGATATGGCCTGGATTATAACGGATTAGGCAGAAATACCCCGGCAATTTATCAGCTTTTTGAATAATAAGCGTTTGTAACAGACAGACGCCTCCGTAACCAAAAAAATCTCCTTGAAAATCCTGCTGATCATATGGATTGCTTTATGCTCCTGCCTACGGGTAAGCTGTCAATATTATTTGCGGGGTGAGGTCAGGGATGAACAGAAAAACCCACTCAGTAACGTCAGGATACGGTTGTCATCTACAGATTTCCCATATTATTCGGGAAGCATGGGTGGATTCGGCATTAATATTCCGAGGGAAAAAGATACCATGACCATCATGGCCGACGGTTTTTATAGCAATACCGTGGTAGTCACAGCAGACCGGTTTCAATCCATTACTCTGAAATCACGCTTTGCACCACCTCCCAAGCCAACAAACCGGCTGTTGTCCCTTACGAAAAATCTGTCGCCTGAAATGCGAAATCGATGGACGGTAGGAGCTGAAACTTATAGCACCCTCCTGGAGAATCCGTTTATCCTGGCTGATAAATACCCCGAAACCGGATTCGCCGTGAACATCAACAAAGCATCTTACAGTAATATCCGTCGGTTTATCAATATGGAAAATATAGTTCCGCCAGATGCGATCCGATTAGAGGAAATGATGAATTATTTCAATATCCATTATACCCAACCGGGTGGAGACAGCATATTCAATTACCAGTCTATACTTTCTTCCTGCCCCTGGAATGAAGACCATGAATTATTGTATCTGAATATATGCGCCCGCAAAGCTGATCTGGATAAGATTCCGGCAGCCAATTTGGTTTTTCTGATTGATGTTTCCGGTTCAATGGACCTGCCCAACCGGTTACCCCTCCTCAAATCTGCATTTAGCCTGATGGTGAACAATCTCCGGCCTGTGGACACTGTTTCAATCGTAGTATATGGAGGAGTGAATGGCGTATGGCTAACGCCCACCGGCGGATCTGAGAAGAAAAAAATTCTGGAATCCATTGCCCAGCTGGAAGCTGGAGGATCCACACCCGGTGAGGCAGGTATCCGGGCAGCATACAGATTGGCAAAAAGCACATTCATAAAGGGCGGAACCAATCGGGTAATCCTGGCAACAGATGGAGATTTTAATGTGGGACAGCAGTCTGAAGATGAACTTAACCAACTGATCAACAGTTATCGATCCTCTGAAATTTATTTAACCTGTCTTGGAGTGGGTATGGGCAATTATAAGGATTCAAAACTCGAAGTTCTCGCCAACAGGGGAAAAGGAAATTTTGCATACCTGGACAATGAAAAAGAAGCGGAAAAAGTCTTAATGGAGGAATTCTCCCAAACCATTTATGCAGTTGCTAAAGATGCATATATAGAAATCCGGTTCGATCCGGGATTGGTTAAAAGTTACAGACTTATCGGTTTTGATAATAAACTGAGTGCAATACAGGATACTACCAACGAAATTCAGGGTGGTGAAATTGGATCGGGTCATTCCCTGATGGCGATTGTAGAAATTGAACCAACAGAATTAGAAACGGAATTAGCCATCCGTCCGAATCCTTTTGCCAAACTCTGGATGCACTATCAGTTACCCGGCCATTCAGATGGTAAACTCGAAGAATTCGCGATACCTTATTATTTTATGCCTTTCAACGATCTGCCTGATTATTATCGCTTTTCGGCATCAGTGGCTTTGTTTGGCGACCTCCTGAAAAAATCTGTCTATACCCGATACTCCTCCTGGGATGAATTGGCGATTATGGCCAGGTCCAGCTATGACCCAAAAGATGTTTCACAAAACGAATACCTGATGTTAATCGATAAGGCTAAAAAGATCTATCACAAAGACAAGAAGAAAAAGAAAGTGGGTACGACTGAATAGTGAACCTGTCAGTAATGATACCCGTTTTACTATGATCTGCATTTTACGCCTTCGCGAAATCAGTTTTCAAAAATTTCAGTTTCCCGGATTTTTAAATAATTGCAACAAACTTCATCCTTGGAGATAGTAACTGCATGATCATCCAGGCCAAAAGATAAGCAATCGAACATATGCCAAAAATGATATTATACCCGGTGCTCAATTGACCGAGCCCTTTGAAATGTTCCAGGATCATTCCTATCAGGAATGGAAAGAGAATGCCTCCTGCTGAGCCAGCCATTCCTCCAATACCCACAACTGAACTCAGCGTGTATTTGGGAAACATATCCGAAGCCAGGGTAAAAATGTTCGCACTCCAGGCCTGATGTGCTGCCGCGGCCAGACTAATCAGCCATACTGCTGGCCATATACTCGTTGCGAACCTCACGAAGAAAATCGGCACTACACAACAGGCAAAAAAGAACATAGCATATTTTCTCGCCTTGTATACGGGCAAGCCTTTTTTTATCAATCGCCCGGATAACCAGCCGCCCAGGACACTTCCAAAACTGGCTATGATGTATACAGTGGAAACATGAATAGCCGAGCTTGTCAGATTCAGGTGATAGGTGGAATTAAAATAAGAGGGTATCCAGAAAAGATAAAACCACCATACCGGATCCGTTAGAAATTTCCCAATAACAAAAGCCCATGTTTGCCTCAGATGGAATAATTGCGACCATCTGGGTTTTATTATCGGGTCATTGATTACTTCGTCCCTGTCGCTCTCTATATAGGCCAGTTCAGCCAGGGAAATGCGTTTATTTTTGGAAGGAATATCATACAACCAAAACCAAAATAAAAGCCAGACAAATCCTAACGCACCAGTCCACAGAAAAGCCTGCTTCCAGCCATAAGAAGTAAAAATCCATGCGATCAGAGGGGGACCAATAAAGGCAGCCATATTGCTACCACTATTAAAAATGCCAGTGGCCAGCGCGCGATCTTTTTTCGGAAACCATTCAGCAACAGCTTTAATCGCCGCAGGAAAATTTCCGCCTTCACCAATACCGAGTGCTGTTCTTGCAATAGCAAAACCCATGGTTCCGCCAGCTAAAGCATGGCACATGGCCGCTACACTCCAAATCAGAACGGAAACAATATAACCCAGTCGCGTGCCGATCTTATCTATCAACCGGCCGAATATTACCAGCGCAATTGCATATGCCGTTGAAAAAGCCATTACGATCCTGCCATAATCTTTTTCCGACCAATTAAAATCCTTTGCCAGATTATCTTTCAATAAACCGATCACCTGCCTGTCCAGATAGTTAATTGTTGTGGCAAAAAAAAGCAACGTTACAACTACCCATCGATAATTACTGATTGACTGCCGCATCATTTTGAGTTTATAAGGAAGTTCTGGCTGCGGCAATTTGCCTAATGAGTGAGGTGGCTTTCAACCTTATTGCTTCAAAATCCTTCTTATCCATGGAGGTTTTACTGATCAGACTGCTACCCATGCCTATCGCAGCAGCTCCGGCTGTAAACCAGGATTCAACATCACTGATGTCAATCCCACCCGTCGGCACAAGCATAAGATCAGGGAATATTTCTCTGGCTGATTTCAGAAATGCCGGTCCAAGGGAACTGGCGGGAAATATCTTAATAAGTGTCAGTCCGTCGTTTTGTACCTGGATCAGTTCAGTAGGTGACATACAACCGGGTATCCATAAAATATGCTCATTTTCCGAAAATCTGAATAATTCTTTGGTGTAACCCGGACTCACCAGGAAATCAGCACCGTTTTGAATGCCTTTGGCTGCCGTTTTTGAATCCAGCACCGTGCCGAGTCCCAAAATCAAATCCGGGAATTGTATATAACTCTCCTTGGCAAGACTTCTGAAATTTTTCAGAGCCTGTTTACCCCTGTTGGTATATTCGACCACACGTATTCCCAAATCATATAAAACTTTGAGGATCTCCAAACTGGTATTCTCATCCGGATGAAAATATAACGGGAGAAAGCCCTGCGCGATAATAGCCTTAACAACTTTTTCTTTATTCATACTGTTTAATTCTTTCCCGGATGGTCTTCAACTCCTGGTTTGTGGTATCTCCCATTTCAAAAAATTTACCAAAACCGGCTGCAGTGGCGAATTGTATAACCTCTGACTCTGGCAGATGATTAAATAATCCGTATATCAGGCCCGCCATAAAACAATCTCCTGTCCCTACTTTATCTACTACCTGCTTGCTGCGATAAACCGACGAATCAGCCCAATGATGTGCGGCATAGAGTGATCCATAATATGAAATACCCCCTTCATCTTCCTCAAACCTGAATGTGTTGGCTACGGTTTTAACGCGCGCAAACCTCTTCAATATCTTCAATGCTGTCTGGTGCGCATGCTGAATATAGGACGATTTTTCTTTTGTACGGATCAACTGCAAATCCAGTGGAATTCCCAACAGGTCGTGAGCAGACCAGATATTGCCCATGACCACATCACAATACGGTAGCAGTGCCGACATGACTTCATGAGGATTTCTTTGCTTCCATAATTTCGGGCGATGGTTAAGGTCAATGGAAATGTTTATATTTTTTCTTGAAGCTGCCTGAAGCGCTTCCAGACAGACGGCCGCCACCGATTCGTTTAACGCAGGGCCGATCGCACTGAAATGAAACCAGGAAATGTCTTGCAAAACACGATCCCAATCGATCATTCCCTTTTTTAGGTCGGAAAACGAAGAATGTGCGCGGTCGTAAATGACAGACTGATTCTTCAGATCGGTCCCCTGCATTAGCCAATAGCTGCCAATCCGCTCACCTGAAAAAATAATATGGTCGGTGTGAATGCGTTTGCCTTTCAAAATTTTCAGAATATCCCGGCCCAGATAATGATCGGGCAGAGCGGAACAAAACGAAACAGGCAGCTCCCACTTGGCCAATGCACTGGCTACATTTAATTCAGCCCCGCCAAGATATACGGGCAGGCTGGCCGTCTTCAACCATTGGCCATCCACTGCCGGTGAAAACCTCATAAGGATTTCACCAAAACACAGTATTTTTCCCATGGTATTTCATTTTGACGATGATCCTACCGCTCATCCCAGCTAAAATAATGAAGGGCATTAAAATAACAAATGTCCCGAATCAGCTTGCCGGTCCATTCCAGGTCCTGAGGTAATTCACCCCTTTCCAGCTCTTCGCCGAACAAGCCACATAGAATACGCCGGAAATATTCGTGCCGGGGATATGAAAGAAAACTTCTCGAGTCAGTAATCATACCGACAAAGCGACTGATAAGTCCCATATTCGACAGGGCATTCAGTTGCCTGGTCATGCCCTCCTTTTGATCCAGGAACCACCAGGCCGAACCCCACTGTATTTTGCCCGGCACGGATCCATCATTAAAGTTACCGATCATTGACGCCATCATTTCATTGTCTGCCGGATTGTTATTATACACTATCGTACGGGCCAGCCGGTTGGATTTATCCAGCGAATTCAGAAATGAAGACAATGCCTTTGCCTGACGGAAGTCGCCAATAGAATCCCACCCGGTATCCGGACCCAGACTTCCGAGCATTCGGCTATTATTATTTCGCAATGCGCCCAGATGATATTGTTGCACCCATTTCTTTTCATGGTTCCATTCGGCTAACTGATACAATAGCGCAGACTGGAATTTCTCCATCTCTTCTGAGTCTGGATTTTTTCCACTTTTCACCTTTTCAAAAATCCTCTCTATTTCTGAATCTGTCCATTCCGTTTCATAGAACTGTTCAAGACCATGATCCGAAACCCGACAGCCCGATGCATGAAAAAAATCATGGCGGCTTTTTACCGCATCCAGGAAATGGTTATACGTCGAAATGGAAATATTTGCAGCAACGCCAAGTTTCTCGATGTAGGAACGAAATGCAATGGAATCGCCGGTCGCCAACACTTTATCCGGACGAAATGTCGGAAAGACGCGCAAGGATATGTTTTGCTTTAGTATCTGATGATGAAACTCCAGTGAATCAGCAGGATCATCGGTTGTACAGATGATCTCCACTTTCATTTTTTTTAACAGGCCCTGCACTCGAAATTCCGGCTTTTGAAGTTGTTGATTGCAAAACTCATATATCTCTCTTGCCGAATCCCCATTCAGTATTTTTTCGTTGTCAAAATATCTTTGCAATTCCAGATGGGTCCAGTGATACAGAGGGTTACGCTGTGTGTAGGGAACGGTCTCAGCCCATTTCAAAAATTTATCCCAATCGCTTTTTGCTCCTGTAATGAATGATTCATGTACCCCATTCATGCGCATGGCCCGCCATTTATAGTGATCCCCCTTCAACCATATTTCTGTCAGATTTTCGAACTGATGATTTTCAGCAATCTGCTGCGGGGAAAGATGGCAGTGATAGTCAATGATGGGCAGATTTTCTGCATATTCGTGAAATAACTTTTTCGCCGGTTCAGCATACAACAGGAAATCTTTATCTGGAAACTTTCTCATGGCAAAAATTTAAAGTGAAACACCTCTTTTCCAGGGAATAAAATCATCCTGATTCAGCAGCACGGCCTTGGGAGTTACCTCGCCACCCGCTGCGCGGATACAATACCGTAATATTTCCTCTCCCATTTCCTTAATGGATTTTTCTCCATCGATAATCGGACCCGTATCGATATCTATGATGTCCGGCATGCGGCGGGCCAGAGAAGTATTGGTCGAAATTTTAATCGTCTGTGAAACCGGATTACCAGTTGGCGTTCCCAGGCCGGTAGTAAATAAAATCAGCGTAGCGCCGGCAGCAGCCTGCCCGGTTGTAGCTTCCACATCGTTACCGGGTGTACACACCAGGCTGAGCCCAGCAAGAGTAGCGGGTTCTGTGTAGTCAAGTACTTCTGCCACGGGAGCGTTGCCCCCTTTCTTAGCCGCTCCGGCAGATTTCATCGCATCTGTTGTGAGACCGTCACGAATATTTCCTGGAGAAGGATTCATATGAAAACCCGAACCCGCCAACCGGGCTGAAGCCTCATAATCCTTCATTAAACGGATAAATTTCCTGGCTACTGTTTCATTAACGGCACGATCCACAAGTTCCTGTTCAACACCGCATAATTCGGGAAATTCCGCCAACAATACTTTACCTCCCAGCGCCACAAGCAAATCAGCGCAATATCCAACTGCCGGGTTGGCCGTAATGCCACTGAACCCGTCGCTGCCACCACATTTGACACCAATGCAGAGTTTGTCCAGAGAAGCAGGTTTTCTCTCCAGCTGGTTTATCAGGGTAAGTCCTTCAAATGTTTTTCGAATGGCCTCTTTGATGAGCTGCTCCTCACTCTGTGACTGCTGCTGTTCAAATACATATATGGGTTTATCAAATGTCGGGTTGGAATTCTTGATATCATTCAGAAATTCCGCAGATTGCAAATGCTGACATCCCAGACTAAGCACGGTTATCCCACCCACATTCGGATGATTGGCATAAGCAGCGAGCAGTTTTCCGAGCATGGCAGAATCCTGCCGCGTTCCCCCGCAACCTCCTTCATGATTTAAAAAGCGGATGCCGTCCACATTTTTAAAAACACGCGAACGCGCATGGGTCCGCGCGGACGAATGCACATCCGGATCGGTATCGCTTCCTGCACGCTGACTGTTCAGAATAAGTTCACGTGTAAAGGATTTATACTTTCCCGTAACAGAATAACCCAATTCATCCTGAAGTACTTCCTTTATCACGTCGAGGTTTCGGTTCTCGCAAAATACAGTGGGGATGAACAGCCAGTAATTAGCCGTTCCCACCCGCCCGTCGTGCCGGTGATACCCATTAAAACGGAGGTCCCGGAATGAAGACACATCAGGTGGGGTCCAGGAGTATGAAAACCCCCTGAAATCAAAGTCCCGGGAAGCGTGTTTCAGATTTTCTGTAGAAACCCGACTACCCGCGTGGACTTCAACTTCGGTTTTACCCACGAGTACACCGTACATAATCACCTCGGTCCCTGCGGGCGAATCATTCATATAAAATTTGTGCTTGGCCGGAATATTCTCCCTGAGCGTATACTGACTGCCGTTATATGTTATTGTTTCACCTGCCGCTAAGTTTTTCAGGGCGACCAGAATCGTATCCGCCGGATGTATTTTCAGAATATTGCTGTTCATTTTCATAACTCCCGATACACGGGTTACCCAAATTTACGGAAGCAAAGCCCATTGTTATTAAAACTATATTTGTATTTGTAGAATGCACTTTTAATATGAATCGGCCTCTGAAATTGACAGTTTGCTTCCTGCTCCTTTCTTCAGGAGTTCGGGTCCGGGGTTCTACTGGTTTTTATTGCCTCGACCAGGAAGGGTTTTATCCCAATACACACAAAATTGCAGTAGTAACCCGCGCAGCGAATTCTTCCCCGACTACCAGAATAGTGGGCTTCAGCAGACTGACCCGGGTTGGGACATTCCGTTTCGCAGTTCCGGGTAACTGCACATCCTGCAATTTCCGGACAGATGAAAATGTTCATCACCCGAACGCAGTCGCATCCCTAAAGGCCTTTTATTCTCATCGGATTGTGCAAATGTGTCAAATGAAATCGCCGCCAATTGAAATGCACCCGCTGGTTTACCTCGAAAATGCCATGAAGGCACTGGAGAAATAATTTGTAATTGTAAAATAATGTTTATGCGAAACATAAAAATAGCCACCGCACAATTTGAAAATAAATCTGGTGATAAAACCTATAATCTGTCTGTCATTGATCGGCTATCTAAAAAAGCGGCGGAGCAAGGCGCCGATGCCATTGCATTTCACGAATGTTCTGTTACCGGTTATTCATTTGCGAGAAAACTTTCGCGGGATCAACTACTGGAAATATCTGAATATATTCCGGAAGGAGATAGTCTAGATCGTCTCCAATCGATTGCCTCGGGAAATAAAATAACCATTCTCGCAGGTTTATTTGAAAGGGATAATAAGGGAAATATTTACAAAGCCTATGTTTGCGTTAACAAACATGGTCTTGTTGCCAATCATCGCAAACTTCATCCGTTTATCAACCCGCATATACAGCCCGGCAATGCATATACAGTCTTCCAGTTGGGCGGATGGACCTGTGGAATTCTTATATGTTATGATAACAATATCATAGAGAATGTCCGCGCCACAAAATTACTTGGCGCAGATATTTTGTTCATGCCGCATGTTACCATGTGTACGCCATCCCCACGACCAGGTGCTGGTTTTATTGATCCTAAACTTTGGGAGAACAGGGAAACCGACCCAACCTCGCTCCGGATGGAATTCGACGGACCAAAGGGCAGGAGCTGGTTGATGAAATGGCTGCCCGCCCGCGCATACGACAATGCATTGTTCGCTGTATTTTCAAATCCGATTGGGATGGACGATGACCAACTGAAAAATGGCTGTTCAATGATATTGGATCCATTTGGAGATATTCTGGCGGAATGCAGGAGTTTTTCTGAGGAATTTGTTATGGCAACCTGTAACGAGGAAAAACTGAAATTGGCGGGAGGATATCGATATATAAAAGCAAGAAGACCTGAATTATATAAAGACATCTTGGGCAAAACGCATATATCAGAACAGAAAGTTACCTGGATGGAAGCTTGAGCCGGAAAACCTGGAGTTTAGACAATTGCACGAATTCTTCAGGAGGTTTCTTTTATTGCAGCTGAACCCTTACTTTTGCAACCCGGTGACTGAAACCGATCGGGGCGTAGCGTAGCCCGGTCATCGCGCCTGGTTTGGGACCAGGAGGTCGCAAGTTCGAATCTTGCCGCCCCGACTCGACACAAATAAAAAGCCTCTTCATTGAAGAGGTTTTTTGTTTTTATATAACTTAATTCCATAAGTCACTCAACCTTTGTCTGATTTAACATGAGTTAGCAAACCGATAAGAGATACAAGCGTCCAACAACCCTCAAGAATAATAAAGGGCAGATATTTCA
>DATCAO010000223.1:0-4951 GCA_036512575.1 Puia sp. | reverse complement strand
AATCCAGGATTTCCTTATTGTCTTCCACCAGTAGTACTTCCGGTTTGGAAGAATCGTAGCTGATCACTTCGTCGCCATGTTCAGCGGCTACAGGGGGTGTTACCGATTCTTCTGCCGGCATTTTGAATCCGTTCTCCTGCTGGATGGGCAGGGTGAGTACAAAAACATTCATGCCGTTTTCGGGCCGGGACAGATCCAGTACGCCTTTATGTAATTCTGCCAGGGAGCGGGAGAGGGGAAGGCCGATTCCGTTTCCGGGCTGGCGGTCCGTTTCCTTGATCCGGTAAAAGGGTTCGAATATTTTTTCTTTGAAATCGTAAGGAATCAGAAATCCGTCGTTATAAATGACGATGGTAAATAATTTGTCTTCACTGTTGAATGGTTTCAGGCGGATAACCACCCGGCGTTCCGCATATTTAATCGCATTATTAAACAGGTTGCTGAGTATTTTTTTCAGAGCTTCCGGATCAACATAAGCCTGAAGGGCGATGCCCGGCAATTCCAGTCTGCAGTCGATATTTTTTTCTTCTGCAGCCAGCTGAAAACTGCTATAGGTTTCCCTGATCAGGTCTGAAATATCGGTCTTGACAAAGTTCAGCCTGAATTTATCCATTTCTGTATTCCGGAAATCGAGCAGCTGATTGGTGAGGTCGATCAGGCGATTGGTATTTTTCTCCATGGTCTTTAAATTATAATGTATTTCAGCGTTGCTGGTTTTCTTTCTCATCATTTTATCTAACGGCATTTTAATCAGGGTGAGCGGCGTTCTGATTTCATGGGCAATATTGGTGAAGAATTCAATTTTGGAATGGTATATTTCCCTTTCCTTTTCCATATCGAGGAGCTCAAATCTACGGCGGTTCTTTTCATTCACCCCGTTCAGGTAACTCCTGATCAGGATATAGACAAGTGTTATGATACATGCTGTATACAGGAAATAGGCCCAGATGCTTGCCCAGAATGGGGGAGAAATGAATATATCTATACTGGCCTCCTTTGTATTCCAGATGCCGCTGCTGTTTGATCCCCTTACCTTAAATGTATAAATTCCCGGAGGCAGTTTGGTGTAATATACTTTACGGTTTCGATTCAGCAGGATCCAGTCTTTATCGAGCCCCACCATTTTATAAGCATATTCATTCATCTCCGGCACCGTATAACTTAGGGCGGCGAAATTGATGCTGATGGTGGACTGATCGTAAGGCAGGGAAATGTTTTTTGTATAGATGATGGATTCGGTAAGCAGGCAACCCGGTTTATTTGCTCCGACATCCTGGTTGTTCACTTCCAGGCCGGTGATATATACAGGGGGTATGTCGGTATTTTTAATGAACTCTTCCGGTTTGAAACTGATCAGTCCCTTCATACTTCCGAAAAACATTCTGCCATCGACGTCTTTGTACCCGGAATTATAATTGAACTGATCGCTCAGCAGCCCGTTGGATTTGGTATAGGTGCGAATATTTCCGTTTCCAGGACTAAAACAAACCAGGCCCTTGGATGTGCTGAGGAATAAATCATGGTTCTTGTCTTCCAGGATGCGCAGGATCAGGTTGTCGGGCAATCCGTTTTTGGTGGTATAGCGGGTGAACCTGTTTTTGTTTTTTTCAAATTTGCATAAACCACCGTCTGTGGCAAACCATAAATTCGATTGGACGTCTTCATACACACCATTTACATAATTATTGCCCAGGCTGTTGGTATCGTGTGCGTCGTATAACAGCGAACCGTACTGTTTCGTAAATGGATTATCATAGAGTACACCGTTGCCCCGGGTGCAGGCCCATAAGGTTCCCTGTTCATCTTCCCAGAGAGTTTGTATCTGCGAGGTGAAATGGGGAACGGGCGAAAAATTGTCGGTGGGCCGGTTATACCGGAACAATCCGTTTTGTGTTCCGACCAGGATGTCTCCGTTGCGGGTCTGAAAGAGGGTGATGATAAAATTATTTTTCAGATCTCCCGCAGCCTGGCCGGCATTGTAATGACGGATCACTTTGCCGGTCCTGATGTTCATGATGTCGAGTCCGTGCATAAAGGTTCCGATCCACAGGCTGTCGCCGGTTACCAGCAGTCCGTGCACATTATGATAAGCAATGCTGGTATTCGATCCGGTGGGTTTGTAGGATGTGAATGTGTTGTGCTGCAAATCAATTTTATTCAGTCCCGCGTCTTCGGTGCCCACCCATAAATTCCCGAGTTTGTCCTTACAAATTTCATGGACGGCGTTGCCGCTGATGGAGGGACGGTTATAAGCCGGGAAATATTTCTGAAAGGTGGTGAAGGGGTTGGGGTAATAATTGAGTCCCCCGAAATAAGTGCCGATCCACAATCCGCCTTCACGGTCTTTACAAAAGGTGAGGATCACATTATCGGAAACAGAATAGTTATTGTCGTATTCTTTATTCAGGCGTTTGGTGGTGCCTGCAGCAGCATCATATATATATATGCCGGTTTCTGTTCCGATCCAGTATTCATTTTCGGTCATCTGCATGAAATCCCGGGTATAGATATCCGATTTGTCGGGATTCAGGCTCACGATATCGCGAAAGGTTTTATCCGCCGGGTTAAAAAGTTTCACTCCACTCGTGAGGGTTCCGATCAGGAGATTTCCGCTATGCAGGGAATAGATCTTTTCGATCCGTAGCGGGGCTTTTTTTCCGGATGCACGTAAAATGCTGTAGGTAATAAAACCATCCAGTCCGGGTGAATATTTTTTCAGCATGGCCGAATTGGTCGATACCCAGATGGTACCATCGGATGCAATCGCGATGGAAGAAGCGGTACCGGGTACGGAATCCAGGCGGTAGGCTTTTATTTCCTTTGTTTGCTGATCGTAGCGGAAGAGGTTTGCATTGGAGATCAGCCAGATCCTGCCCTGACTGTCTTCCTTGATATCCGAAACTTCTACCAGGTCTGTTTTTGGAAAGAGGCTGAATTTCTCCGTATGCGTGTCATATACATAAATACCCCTATTGGTGCCGGCCCAGATGCGACCATCCCGGTCTTCGTAGAGACAACGGATGAAATTACTTCCGATGCTGATGGAATCTTCGGGATCGTGACGGAATATTTTGAAGCTGTATCCGTCGAAGCGGTTCAGTCCGTTGATGGTTCCAAACCAGAGAAACCCGTTTTTATCGAGGAGACTGCATCCGACGCTGTTGTTGGACAGTCCGTTTTCTACGCTATAATGTTTGAAATAATATTGCTGGGCATGAATCGCCGGAAGAAAACCCGAAAGGAAAAATAATATGGCAGTTATTTTTTTTCTCACACACGAATCGTTAGGATCACAAATTAGATCAAATAAACATAGATCAAAAAAACTAAACCCGTCTTGATAAAATAGTATTGAATCAGCTAAAATAGAATGGGTAATACGATTTTATTTGGTAAAAAAACCGGACCAAAATCAGATTGAGACGATTTGAAAACAATTTGACGCATACAGATCATACAAAGAACAGGAATATTCTTTTCTTCATTATTCGAAGAACCCGGCAGTTTCCATTCCGGAACGGGTTCAAGTTTGATCATTGCTAAACCATTGCTTATGCCTAAAAGACGTTCTGTCGACCTGTACATTTATTTACACCTCTATTATCATCACCATTCCAAATTCAGAGAAGACGATCTCTGCATACGATCATTCGACGCTATGTTTACTTTATTTAACCGCAAATAACGATTCATGATGAAAAATCTTCAGTTTCTTAAAATGATCACACTCAGGGTAATTCCCATTACCGGTTTACTCATATTTCTTTGTAGCCTCTCCGGTATGGCCCAGACAAAATTCACGGGCAGGGTCACCACCGATTCAGGTACGGCAGTCAGCGGCGTGAGCGTGCGCGTAAAGGGATCGAAGATCGGAACGGTTACCACCGACGATGGTTCGTTTACGATCAATGCGGCGCCGGGGTCGACACTGGAATTCAGTGCCATCGGTTATACCTCATTTGAAGCAAAAGTGGGCAGCAAATCTGAATTCATGATGGTGGAGAACCGCAACGACAAAACACTGAATGAAGTGGTTGTTGTGGGTTATGGTACCGTAAAACGGAAAGACGTTACCGGTTCCATCAGCACCATCAACGCCAAAACGATCGAGTCCGTGCCGGTTCCCACGGTGGAATCCGCGCTGCAGGGTCGGGCTTCCGGCGTGCAGGTGGTGAGTAATGATGGTTCTCCAGGCGGTAACATCAGTGTGCTGATCAGGGGTGTGGGCAGTCTGGCCAGTTACGGAAACGGTCCCTTATATGTTGTTGATGGTTATCCGATAACAGGCGGTATCAATAATATCAACCCCAGTGATATCGCTTCGATTGATGTGTTGAAAGATGCATCGGCCACCGCGATTTATGGTATCCGCGCTGCCAACGGGGTGGTGATCGTGACCACCAAGAAGGGCAGAATCGGTGCCACCACGGTTGCTATCGATGCCTATTGGGCTTTTCAAAGCAAACCGAAAGAATATAGTTTATTAAATGCGCAGCAGTTCGCAACATTGTCCAATCAGGTTCAAGCGGCGGATTCAACACATAAATATCAATCTTTTGCTCCATGGCATAATCCGGACTCGCTTACAAATGACGACTGGCAAAACGCATTGTACAAAAGCGGCCTGACACAAAATTACAGCCTGGCCATCCGGAGCGGCAGCGACAAGGTACAGTCGGCCTTTTCCGTTGGATACTATGACCAGAATGGCATCGTACAGGGATCCTATTTCAAAAGACTTACGGCGGGCCTGAACCTGGACTACACCCCCCTCAAATGGCTCAGGTCAGTGACCAGTGTCAAATACGCGTATCAGAATTCTAATAATCCTTTCGGAACGGGGAGCCTGGGTCTCCTGGCCCAGCTGATACCC
Organism: Puia sp.; assembly: GCA_036512575.1. Lineage (GTDB taxonomy): Bacteria > Bacteroidota > Bacteroidia > Chitinophagales > Chitinophagaceae > Puia. The sequence goes on along the minus strand of DATCAO010000223.1, from coordinate 78 downwards.
ACGATGGATGGCGGCAACGCACAGACCAACCAGATCAAGGATGCTGCGGGCAATTATGGTTTTTACAATCCGATCAAC
>DATCAO010000222.1:0-2825 GCA_036512575.1 Puia sp. | reverse complement strand
CAGGCATGATTTCTTTAATAATATGGGCATGACCGTTTTACAAAGAACTAAAACTGACGGTATTATCCGCCAGTTTTTTTTGGGAAGGCAAAGGTAAGTGAATTTGTTAAATGGAAAAATTTTGAAGCCTTTTTTATAGGGAATGATTCAGGCACCGGAATCATTGTGGAGATGCACATAAAAAAACCCCTGTACAGGGGTTTTTTTCTAGGCAGCCTGTTTATCTTTTTTTCGTTTTATCATATTGATCAGTGATCCCATGGCTTTGTCGAAGGATTCTTCGAATGATTTGGAAGAACATTTTACAAAATAATCCTGACGGGGTACGTGAACTTTAATTTCTGCTACCTTATCCTTGATGGTATGGACCACGTTGTCGAGTTTGAGGAATACCTCCACTTTAACGATTCTGTCGTGGAACGTATCTAATCGCATCAATTTTTTGTTTACATAGTCTACTAATTTGTTGTCAGCTTCAAAATGCACAGTTTGGATGTTTACGTTCATAGCTTCTCTTTTTAACATTGAAACAATAAATACAAGAGCATGTTTACGGCCTTTTCCTGAGAGAGGCCTGTATACTGAAATTAGCTCCTTGATTGATTTTTTCCAAATATTTGAGGTTATAAATTACCTGATTTTCGTCAGTCCCCGTCAGCCCCGGGGATGATTTTTTCTGTGCACTTCCCTTAGTTTTTCAATGCTGTTGTGGGTGTAGAGCTGAGTGGCTGCCAGACTTGAATGTCCCAGTAATTCTTTCACGGAATTCAGGTCCGCACCGTGGTTCATCAGGTGGGTAGCAAAGCTGTGGCGAAGCACATGGGGGCTTTTTTTATCCAGTGTTGTAACATAGGAAAGCCATTTTCGGACGGCCAGATAAGCATATTTAACATAAAGTGGCTTACCCAACCCATTAACCAGCAATGTTCGCTGCTCATTTTCATTAACTTCCGCTGGTGATGGTTTTTCTTTCTGATACAACCTGATCTCGTCCACCAGTTCTTTGCTGATGGGAATCATCCTTTCCTTATTTCCCTTTCCCAGCACCCTCAGGGTTGCAGCTTCCAGATCAGCCTGACCATTTTTCAACGTAACCAGTTCGGAAAGACGCATACCGGTATTATATAAAATCCTGATCAGCAGACGGTCGGTCTTGCCGGCCCAGTCGTTGGGAAATTCCACAGAATTTAAAAGCAGGAGCATGTCTTTTTCTTCCACGTAAACCGGCAACCTTTTACCTGATTTCGGACTGATGACGCCGGCCATGGGCGACTTTTCAAGACTCCCCGTTCTCAACTGGTATTTAAAGAAGGATTTCAGGGAAGAAATCTTCCGGTTTATTGATTTCGATGCGATTTTCTGCTCTTTAAGGCTGGCAAGCCAGGATCGTATGAAAGGAGCAGTGATGGCAGAAACGGCGGTTTCACCAAAACCGGTGTTTAGGTAACTGAAAAACTGATCAAGGTCGTCAGTATAAGCCCTGATGGTATGAGCTGAATATCTTTTCTCAAATTTCAGGTAATCGATAAAGGGCTGACTGAAAATGTGCAAGGCCGGATGATTGGTTCTCCTAAAATTAAATTTTTAAGCTTAATAATTAAAAAAGCCTTTCAGGATTCCTGAAAGGCCGTATATAATTAAGTTTAAACGACTTATTAGTCAAATTTGCCGGTAGCCAGTTGTTGCTTGTACACGGCTTTCAATACTTCACCACGTCTTTTGATAGAAGGTTTGGTGAACGACTGGCGACTGCGCAGCTGGATCAGGACCTTGGCTTTCTCGAATTTCTTCTTATACTTCTTTAAAGCCTTGTCTATATTCTCGCAATCTTTTGAATCGATAATCAACATGAACGTTATGTTTAATAAAAAATTTCGGTGTGCAAAGATAAGGAGATTTTTAAAATAAAGTAATAAAAAGGGTGGAAATTCCGATTTTTACAGGATGTTCACGGGTATTATCGAAGCCACCGGTCTCATTTCCTCCATTTCGGATCAGGGTTCCAACAAAACCTTCCTGATTTCATCTTCACTGACCCCCAGCCTCCGGATAGACCAAAGCCTCTCGCACGACGGAGTTTGCCTGACCGTGGAATCCATTTCCGGCGATGACTACCAGGTAACTGCCATTGCAGAGACCCTTTCAAAGACCTGCATCTCCCAATGGAAGGTTGAATCCCGGGTTAATCTGGAAAGATGCCTGCAGTTCAATGGCCGCCTCGACGGGCATATGGTGCAGGGCCATGTAGATACCACCGCCCTATGCATCTCCCGTCAAAACCAGGCCGGAAGCTGGTTATTTCGTTTCGAATTTCCGGCTTCATTCAGAAACCTCATCATTGAGAAGGGTTCAGTGGCTGTGAACGGTATCAGCCTCACCTGCTTCGACGTTTTTGAAAATGCATTTTCCGTGGCTATTATTCCTTACACATTTGAACACACCAATGTCGGGGTACTGGTTCCCGGTTCGCTGGTGAATATTGAATTTGACCTGATTGGTAAATACGTTGAAAGATTATACCGGTCAGGCAAAGTTTCTTAGGATTTTTCTCCTGTATAAATCCAGTCCCCGTCGAGTTTTTTACATTCGAATTTTTTAAAAGGGAAATGCCGAATCAGGTCTTCCTTTTTATAAAAGAAGTTGACATGACCGTCAAGGGTATAATAAAAATAATGCTGACAGGGCGTCACAATAATGAGTTTCTTTCGGGTTACCCGAATGAGTTCGCCAATCGCGTTTTCCAGTGGAATAATATGTTCTATCGTGTTCGTGCAAATAACGATGTCGAATGCATTATCCGGAAAGGGCAGGGAGCTTACTGTTCC
>DATCAO010000221.1:0-2992 GCA_036512575.1 Puia sp. | reverse complement strand
ATTATTTTGTTACCGGACAGATTTATGCGGCAAAGTATTGGAAAAATGGAACTGCGATTGCCTTAACGGATGGAACGTTTAATGCAGGTGCAAGTTGCATTTTTGTCAAATAGTCCACGCCGCGATAAGTAATTACTTAATGGAGTTCATATGGGAAATGAAGTTCCTGTAAAGCAATATCACTGGCATTTTGGCGATATCCGCCATTTTTATTTCATTCGTTTCAGCCGGCCTTACAAAGGAAACGTTTGGTAAAGACCTTGATTTTTTCGAGAGCTGAATTTTTATAATGAATAATTTAAATAGCCGGATATGACCAGCAACAAAAAGCCCATGCATTTTCATATGAGTTCGGATTACGAAGCAAATTCATCGACACAAAAAAGTAGTGGAAGGCAGGTGATTCAAACAGCTATAGAAATGGCCAGGATACCCTTTAACAAAGCTCCTTCTATCAAGGCGCTGGATATAGCCTGCGGGCCGGGCAACCTCACCATAGAATTTCATAATGCCCTGGAAAAGAATTTTCCAGGTGTTAATATCCATACTTTCGGACTGGATTACAGTGAAATGAATATCGACCTGCTGAAAAAAAATTATGCAGAAAAAATCAGTGGTATTACCGCTTCTTTTTACAACCTTCCGGAAGAAACAAAGAATTCTGATATCATCATTTCGAATGAAGGTTTTCATTGGCAACCTCCTTATGTTATGAGTAAGATGATGTTCTCTTATCTTGATAGACTTGAAAAAGAAAATTATGAACGATTTGCTTTGCAAAACCTGGAAACAGCCTTTAGAAATGTTTATGGGTCACTTAAATCCGGCGGGATCGGCGTATTTCAATTTGGTCATCAAGGGCAGATTAAAAAACTCTGGGACCTGGTTTATGACATATTCCATGAAGATGCATTTGAAGAATATGCGGGCAAAATTAATTTTCCAGTGTACCACCCAAGGGTAGAGAATATTTTAGATGCCTTAATAACAGCAGGATTTTTTAGGGAAAATATAGAAATTAATGCCTATCCACAGGATTTGACGGAAGAAAGTCCTTCGGCCGTCACCGCATTTTATAGGGCATTTTCCCAACCAGGGCTGAGTCAATATTTCCCGCCGGATATTTTAGACCAGTTTTATAATAGAATGGAGGAGAGATTTAATAACATGGACATGGTTGTATTCAGAAAAGACCTAATGCATCGCACGTTCATCAAGGTAAGAAAGGCGATTTAATAATTCGCACTTCATTTTGCTAAGAAAGAGAGTTAGTTTTGTCAGGTTTTTTTTTATTCCCAATTGCAACTTCATATTTTGGTGTTGCGTGTAGCGGTGACATTTCTGAGATCTCAGGGTATTCTGACAATCCAATTGTATGCGTTTCAAATATCCTTATCGATACCGGGTACTTATTTTTCTTTTCTTCTTAATTTTTATTACCTACCTGGACAGAGTCTGCTTATCCCTGGTTGGGGTCAGAATTAAATCGGAGTTTGGGATCACGAATGAACAATTTGGATGGGTATTGGGCGCTTTTGCATTGGCCTATGCACTTTTTGAAATTCCTTCCGGCATAATGGGTGACCGAATCGGACAACGCACCGTCTTTATGCGGATTGTTTTATGGTGGTCTTTATTCACAGCTTTGACTGGATTTACTACCGGACTGACCACTTTGATCATCACAAGATTCTTATTTGGGATGGGAGAGTCTGGTGCCTTCCCCAATAGTTCGGGCACGATATCAAGGTGGTTTCCAGCGGCTGAAACCGCCAGGAGCACTTCATGGCTTTTAGTAGGCGCCAATGCCGGGGCAGCTTTCGCGCCATTGATTATCATTCCCATCGCTTCAGCTTATGGGTGGCGCGCCCCGTTTTTTGTAAATGGATTGATTGGCATTCTCTGGGTGCTGGTATGTTATTTTTGGTTCAGGAATAATCCGGCGGAGAAAAAGAAAGTCAGTGGCTCCGAGATCGTTTTTATTGAGGTAAACAGGCGTATTAGCCAACACCGGCAGATTTTCCCCTGGAAAACTGCACTCAGGAACAGAAGCTTTTGGGGTCTCCTGGTTTCTTATTTTTGTTCGCAATGGGGCCTTTACTTCCTGATTGCATGGATGCCTGTATATCTGCAGGAAGGAAGACATTTTTCAGAGAATGAAATGAAAATGACAACCACTTGTTTATTTATTGTTGGAATTATCAGCTCTCTCGGAGCCGGAGTGTTGAACGACTGGTTGGTTAAAAGAAAGGGTTTAAGGTTTGGGCGCCGGTATATGGGCATGCTGGCTCTTATCATAGGCGGTTTATCCATATTAATCACAGCGATGACTTCCAGCAACGCCATAGTTGTTGCCGCCCTGATGCTCACCAATTGTTGTATTTGGGCGAATGCCATTTCCATGCTCTCCGTAGGTATTGATATCGGCGGAAATTATGCAGGAACTGTTGTCGGCATTATGAATTGTTTTGGCCAGATCGGCTCTTTTTGCCTCGCAGTCGTTTTTGGAAAATTGGTTGATGTGACGCATGGTTTTACCGTACCCCTGTATTTGTTAGCTTTTGTTTTGGGGACAGGCGGATTGACATGGCTGGCTGTTGATGCGGAAAAACAGCTTTCTGTAAGTTCTCCTTATAGTGATGCCGGAAGCAGTTTGCAAAACGTATAAAAAACGTCATGGATTTCACTGGCTTTAAATAGCAGAGTGCCTATCCAATGTTTGCGTAAATGGACTTCCTGATTAACCGGTAATTACACTTTTAATTCAAGCAATGCCAGTGTCTCATTCTTTTTATAGTGAATGGGCAATCCTTCAATTTCGTCAAGGATTACAGTTTTAATATGGTTAAAACCGCATTTTACATAATAATTAATCAATTTTGGATTATCCCCCCAGGTATCCATACGAATAAATTCTTTCCCGTTGGTCTTACCATATTGTCTTGACCATTCTATTATTGAGTGCATAAATCCAGAACCTCTGAATTTTGAA
>DATCAO010000220.1:0-6082 GCA_036512575.1 Puia sp. | reverse complement strand
AAAGGCTATTTGATGCCGCAAGGATCAAAGTGCGGGCCTGGGAAAAAGCAAATGCCAATCGGCCGGAGATCATCCCCGCACCCACTCCCATCTCAGGAATGGGTAACAACAACTAATCCACCATTGCATGTAACGACCCGGCCACCTTTCGCAAGTACGTATTTTACCTCACAGTGTTTTTATTACAAATCCAATCCCTTTTGAAAAGAAAATCGACTAAACTGCGTTAAACCATGGAAATCCATAATACTAATCATCGCTGGGTATTATCTTATGTCTTCAGGGATTTTCGAACAGCTCCATCAAATCTGACACAGACTGCTGGCTGGTATGGTGTCTAATCAAACCCGTTCTCGACCTGTCCAGATCCAGTGTCGTGTAAATAACCAGGGCACTCAACAGGCAAAATCCAACGGCTATTGTTTCATTAAACCAGCCTTTTCGAATTGAATAATACCCAAGAAAAAATGCACATATCAGGGAAAGAGTTAAAAGAAGTAGTATAATGAGATCCGGAACCCTCAATTTTTCGACATTATTATTATAATTCGCACTGTCCATCATGTTGTTTAAGGCAGGTACCATAAAATTTGAAGGATAGAGGCCAGGCGCGTTATTTATGGCATTAACCGTTGCTCTGGTCCAAAGCCTCGCCGCAAAGGTTTGAGCATCCTGTCCTGCTTTCTGCATGGCCTTAAGATCACCGTCCGCCTTAAAATAATTAATGCGGGCCATTGTGTATTCCTTAAAATCCACGCGAAAAGAATCTCTTTGCTGCTTAGAATACAGATTAGCCCGCAAAATGGCTGTAGAGACCGAATTGGCTTCATTGATATTATTGAGTCTCCGGCTTTCATACCGGTTACCACTCATATTAAATGTAAATGCAAGAAGAAATGCGAAAAGACCTAAAACGGCCGCCACGATAGTGGTGTTTATTGGATTGTTCTCATCGTCTTCCGATTTCCGCAATTTATGCCCGACAACGGATCCAAGCCATAGAAACAAGAGCATGCCTAAAAATAAGGCAAGACTTAAATAGGCAGCGTTCGTATTATAAAGAATAGATTCATTGTTTTCCATAGATCATTTTTTTATTTTTCCGAATCATAAAATAACCGTAACCGATTCCTGGCGCAGGTCAAAACTAGCTTTGAGCTGACTATACTCCGCTGATCTCCATCATGCATTGATATGATTTTTATTAAAATCGATAAAAAATCTTTCCGACGAGACCGCCTTGGAGGTGTGATTTGCAGATGGTGGCATGAGTCAGTATGAGTATCAACTGCCGATATGAGCACATCATATTTTCGCATTCATTGTCATCCTAATTTTGTATCGACCCCTTATAAACTGGACAGTTTTCTAATGACAGTTTAGTCATTTTTCATTTTCAAAGAGATCGGATAAAAATAATAGTAACATGTAACAATACATGCTTCATTTGTACATAATTCAAATATTCTGTGACCAATTCAGCTTTTGGTCTTTCTCACCTAGGATATAATCCTTTAATAAATTTTCCTAGCATTTTTTACCTTTTTTCTTTCTTTATCATCACATACACATTTGACCGATTTCGAAAGTTCGGGATTGATCAGGTAGACCAGCGTAAGTAAGGCATTGACCTTATGTTGTTTTATTTGGTTTGCAGCTCAATGACGAGCAACAGCTTTTTTAAATTATCTGCTTAACCGGAACGGCTTGTTTGTCAAAACATAATCGGATACCATGAGCACTAAAGAATAAAAATTTTCCGAAAAAGCTTATTTATTTCTTTTTAATAAGCCAGAACTTCGACATGATGATGCTTACTATTACTCCAACCAGGCATCCAAAAATAACCTCACCCACTTTGTGAATACCATAGGAAATGCCCGTACGCGCCGATCCATGAAGAACTCCGGCGGCGATGACCACAGCGGCTGTTATCGGTGCCTGTCGCCACATGACCTTAACCCGGACTACAATGGAAGATACGAAAACGGTGACGGCCATGGCCAGCGGTAACAGGACTTCCCTGGCTCCTCCGATTAGTAAGAAAATCAATCCAATGACGCAACCGACCAATACATTGATCAGTCTGGATTTAAACATGTGTCTTGCTTCTTTTGGCTCCGGATCGGATGCTGCGACCATTGAGGCAATGGCCCAAATGGGATTCGTATCATGTAAGTGACGCAGAACGGTCCATATTATAAAAGTGGAGAGACCTACATTGATTGCAAAGCGAAACGCAATCAGGTGGTCGTAGGAAAGACCTACCCTGGACCTTAACTGGTCTGCCTTTTCGCCAAGTCGGCTGCTCATGACTATTCCGCAGATTTAATGGTGTTCCCTAGTAAATTGTAGACAATTCCGGTCTTTGTTGAATTCAATGCCAGCCAATGTTTGGCTGAATATTGCAATGCGATGAAAAAGTCTTCGGCCTTCTTGGCGAGTTCAGGCTTTACATCTTTTCGGTTATTAAACCGTATCTGGTATGCGAATTCGCCAATTAAGGGCCTGTGGTCGCCTCTGGTACGCCATATCGCCACATTGGCCTTTGCCAACATACCTCCAAAATTAAAGGACCCGAGATCCAGCAAAACTTCTTCAATAAATACCTTGTTTACGAGATCAATTTTCTCCCCGGGTTCCTTCCGGAGACTGTCCAGACATGGAAATACTTTGACCAAATTATCAAAGTCCATCACTTCTTTTTGCTCAGCATGATCTCTGGGGAACTGGACATTATGAGAATAAAGAATCCGGGTTCCGCCCAATTCATTTTTTAAAGGCAGCACCTGGCATTTGAACTTTACATCATAGTCGCCGCGGATTATTGGTCTTACATCCGTTTCAGCCGCTTTTTGAATATCTGAATGCCGAAACTTAAATACGATTTCAGGTTGGCCTATCGGGAATCCATCCTGGTAGCTGAACCTTCTTCGCAGGATAAAGGCATTATTGTATAGCCGAAAATCTCGCGTATCCAGGAAAATTACTTCCCGGATTTTTACCGGAGCGTTGACAAACCTGTCCATATCAAAGGGAATCCTGAACGCTGCCGACGGCCCTTTTACCAGTTTGGCAAAATCCCGCATACTTTCGCGGGAAATAAAATGATTCGGTTTGAGAAGTAATTTGAACCCCAGGAATTGTATATCATCAAATGGCAAGCCATCATAATATTTTCCTGGATTGACTTCCGGGATCCTTTTTTCCAAGCCCATATCGGTCAGGGTTGAAGTTGTAGATTCCATGATTTATTCATTAAGTTGCAATAGTGAAAAAATATTAATATCCCTCTTCATAAAATATTTATTGAGAATATACGTCGTCAGAATAAAGTGAACTTTCTACTATCGATTGGTTTTTTATTTTAAGTTAGTGGATATTTTGGAGTTTTATAGGGCTAGGATTAAATAATACTAATTGTTTAGTTAGTTTTTAGGCCTTTAAAGAATTTAGTTTGTTCTGTAATTTGGTTACCTGCAGCTTCCCCTTTCTAAGAAATCATCTAAATCATTTCTCTATAGCAAAAGTATTTATTCAACATTTTTGTCTACCTAAATTTGATCGAACTCAGCCTTTTTGAGGAAATCTGTTGACGAGTTGTTTCAGATAAATGTTTTAAGACTTTCAAATGGATCCATAAAATGTATTTAAGAATTCTAAACTTCGATATTTCTTCTTTTTGACTCATAGCTTATTTCCATAGATATTAATCTAGCAATAAAGATTGCCGGAAATAGCTGGCCAATCAATGCTTCCAGATTGGATAACGATCTGGCCAACGGTGATAGGGGAGCAATGTCTCCATAACCAACCGTTGTCAGTGTACATAGGCTGTAGTATATAAAATTTTGTTTGTGTGTTCCGGAAACTCCATTAAAAGTGTTTGAAGAACTTATAATGTAAATGGAATGAAAGATTGTTGAAAAGATGAGTCCGATCAACAGGTATACAATAACCGCCCCTTGAACACGCCGGATATTTATCCGTCCCTGATCAAAGGTTATAAATAATATTATAGTGCCAAGCATTAAAAAATAGGATAGTAAAAAAATATTCTCAAGTAGTTGAGTCCATGCAGAATGCCAAATAATTTCAATTATTAAGATGGTAAATGGAACTACAAATAATATTGCAGTAATATTTGATCTGTTTTTTTCTAGTAGGAACGGAGTGCTGCTTGTCAATAATAAATAGTAAAAAAATAGAAATATTATTCTGCCATATACAACTTCGGTTATAAAAGGTATTACAAAAAATATAAAGAAGGCCAAAGCCAACAATAATTGACTGAAGCTTCTTTCTCTTTTCCAAAAATTGGGTATCCATTTTGAAATTGTGCGCATGATTTAAATTATAGAATTAAACATTGCAAACCTATATCGATTCTAAAACTAAGGAGGGGTGCGAAATTTAATTAGTAAGTTTCTTTATAATATCGATAATAATTGACTTTTCGGTTGTGCGTTTATTGATCCGCCAATTATTCATTCAGTTTTAACTGCATCTTTTACTTGCTCAGAACAGAATAATATCATCGATCTAAACCTTCTAATTGGCAAAAAGGGAAATGCTTTTTTATTATAAGGTTTGATTTAGAATTGAATACTGAATAGCTTTTTTTGCATGTTAAGTTTAAAATGCTTTTTAAAATAAAAATAAATCTGGAAAAAGAAAACTGAGGAAAATCATCGTCATGCCTGAATTTGGTCATCTCTCTGACATGATACCCATAGACGTTTAACCTAAATTTCTGCATGTTCTACGTGGCGGAGAGTTTGACAGAGTAATTGGGTAGCAAACCATCGAAGTGGACGTTCCTGTGATCGCTCCTAAAAAATCGCGCGCTGAGTGTGGAAATGAAAACAAAGAAATTCGGGGTCGATTTGTTTAACCAGCTGAAGGTCTTTCCCTTAACGATTCCCTCCTTCAAAGGCAAAAAACAGGACATTCCCATCATGGTGGAGATCTTGTAGATAAGGAGTCCAAAAAACATGGCAACCTGTTCAAATATATCGATAAATCGAAGCTAATCACATGTGTCAAGATGATTGGCTGGGTAACATATGGGAGATAGACAATTTAATAGATCGGGCAATTATTGAGAATGAATCTGAAACCATTAGGCCCGACTTATTTTATCTAGGAGACCAATAGGAGATTCGCGGAGGAGCGGGGCGGCAGAAAAACTTCGCATGAATCCGAGTAGCCTGCGATCGCGAATCAGAAAAAACTAAATATTCTGAAAATATCTAATAAGTTAAATTGTTAGTCTCAAACTACTCCGGTTGAAGGATAGTAGGCAACTATTTACTTGCGATATTTCGCGAAAAATCGCGAAATCCTGCGCTCTCCCATTTTGGAGGCGAAAAGAATTCCTTTGTTTAATTTTTTTTTCTTCATCAATGTCAAGGAGTTATCGACCCTTCTTTAGCTCCCTATTTTATTGGGCACGTAATTTATATTATAACTCCTCAGATATTTTATCCTGACCTCCAGACTAACAAGAAAAATCGCTCCATTCTTTTTTGCCATTGCCTGGATCTGTTTTCGCCGTTTCAAAAAGAGAAGTATGATAACTCTAGCTGATAATGAAAAAAACTCGTTCCTGATGATTTCTGGTCAGATAAAGGAAAGTAAAAGAAATGAGTTTGAACAGACATTCAGGCTGATAGCCGGCTTGATGCCAGCCGATTGTATAATCCGAAGTCTGTCAAACGATATAAGTAAAGAAGGGTACTACTATTTTTTTTCGCTTTGGCTTAACGAAAACGCACTTAAAAGATTTACCGAATCTGTGGAATATCAAATGATGAATGGTGCTTTCCATGCTCTTGGAGCAGAAGATCATTCCTATGCCGGCATCTTGTCTGAGATAAAAAGTTTTTCCGGGCGTGGTAATTAACCCGGACGAAGAATTTTAAAATCCGATAGGTACCAGGCTCTGATAAACCGGGCAGTTCCCTAAAGATATTTGCCAACATCATATTGAGTAGTGATAAGAATCATGTTTTAAGAAATATTAATGCATCACTGTTAGAATCAGAAATTAAATAATAGAATCTATAATATTATTTCAATG
>DATCAO010000219.1:0-9967 GCA_036512575.1 Puia sp. | reverse complement strand
CGATCACCACCACATCACTCAATGAAGTGACCGGCAGTCTGTCGAGGGCAATAGTCAATTGATTGATGGTGCCACCGCCAATGGGAACGGTTTGCTGTTTGAATCCGACAGAGGAAATCACCAGGTGGGTGGCGGAAGACGGAGCACTGATCTGGAAACTGCCATCTGCTTTGGTCTGGGTCCCCAGCTTTGAGCCCTGTACCAAAATGGTTGCACCCGCAAGCCCCGGACCGCCTGCCGAATCGGTAACTGTTCCCGAGATGGTTCTGTTTTGAGCGAAGCTGAAGGAGTGAAAAAATATAAACAGCAGGAACAGGGGAGTGTTCCTCCACGGCAACAATCGTTTCTTTCTCATAAAAATGGCAGTTGTTAAAGTTTAGAATGATCCTGAAAACAAAACTCCATGCAATCGATTACACGAATTTGATTAATATTTTTTATTTTAAAAAAAATATTATTGATTCGCTTCCTTACGAGTACCGGGGTATCAGATCCAATAAATATACTACAATGTAAATTTTACACAATAAAATGAAATTATGGCAATAAAATGAATTATTTAAAGAAAATCCAAAAAAATTGTAATTAATCAAAAATCAGCCGCCTTAACTACTCATTTTCTTCTGTAATGGCGCCTACCGCTCCATCAAAACCACCAGTTCCCCATGTTATTAATATATCAACAACTGCTCTTCCACCCATAACGCCCGACGATTCCTGTTGGCAATTCCGTTTTTTTGATTAAAATTGTAGGGTAATCGATTGCATGTATGGCCAATGAAATAACTTTGTCGAATATTGCCCGTGAACTGAATATCACGCCCGCCACCGTGTCCAGGGCACTTCGGAACCACCCTAAAATCAGCGCCGAAACCAAGGAATCCGTCCTGAAAGTCGCTACCCGCCTGAATTACAAAAGGAATAAAGTAGCTTCCTCCCTCCGGAGCGGAAAGACCCATATGATCGGCGTGATCATCCCCAGTGCCGAAATGAATTTCTTCGGCTCCGTCGTGCATGGCATCGAAACCGTAGCCAATGCCCATGGTTATAATATCCTCATCTATCAGTCCAACGAATCTTACGAACACGAAGTGAAAGGCATCGAAACTTTCCTGGCCGCCCGCGTAGATGGCATCCTGGTTTCCATCGCCAAGGAGACTGCCGACTATACCCATTTTGAAGAAGTAAATAAAAGAGGAGTACCCATCGTATTTTTCGACCGGTGCAACGACAATATGGGTATACCCTCTGTTGTCATCGACGATTATAAAGGGGCAGTCATCGCCACCGAAAGACTGATCAGGCAGGGATACCAGCGGATCGCCCATATCGCCGGCCCCCAGCACGTGAAAGTTTTCTACGATCGTTTTAAAGGATACCGTGCCGCTCTGCAGGTGAACAATATTCCTTACGACCCGACGCTTGTATTCCCTGGAAATATTTCGATTGAATCCGGAAAACAGGCAGCCACTTATTTTCTTTCTTTGCCGCAAAGACCCGACGCCGTATTTGCCACGGAAGATTTCTGCGCACTGGGATTGATGAAGGCCATTAAGGAAAGCGGTTTGAAAATACCTGCTGAATTTGGCATCATCGGTTTCGCCAATGAATTATTTGGTGAACACACCACACCTTCATTATCGACCATCGATCAGCAGACCGTGCTCATTGGCAAGGAAGCGTTCAAATTGCTTTTTCAACTCGTGGAAAATAAAGGGGTGGCCGTACAGGTTCAACAAAAAATTGTTTTGGAACCCATCCCGATCTTTCGCGAATCCTCCGACCGTAATGTGATTCTCCATCCGGTTTTATAAATTCTTAAATCAGCAACTGATCATGCAGTTTTGGGATAAAAAAAAGAGTATGCTCTGTTTTCTGTTTGGATTGTTCCTGATGGCGGGCTGCAGCAAAAATAGTTCTCCTGCTCCTCCGCCCACCGACACCACCACGACACCCGTCGACACCATAACCCATAAACCTGTTCCTGCAAGTTTCGCCAAAGGCGCCGATATCAGCTGGCTTACCCAAATGGAATCCTCCGGATACGCTTTTTACGACAGCACAGGAAAAAAAATGGACTGTATGTTGTTGCTGAAATCCCTCGGTTTCAATTCCATCCGCCTGAGGGCCTGGGTAAATCCATCCGACGGATGGTGTAATACAGCCGACCTGGTAACCAAAGCCATCCGGGCAAACAACCTGGGTTTGAAAATCATGATCGATTTCCACTACAGTGATGTCTGGGCCGATCCCGGACACCAATCCAAACCTTCGCTTTGGGCGGCCCTGGATTCTGCTACACTGGATACGGTAGTTTATAATTATACCCATCAGGTGATGGACACTTTAAAAACAAACGGCATCAATCCCGAATGGGTACAGGTTGGCAATGAAACCAACGACGGTATGTTGTGGGAAAACGGAAGGGCTTCCACCAACATGCACCAGTTCGCCTCACTGATCAACGCGGGATACCGGGCCGTAAAATCAGTGAACGACTCCGCGTTGGTGATCGTTCATATTTCAAATGGATTTGACAATACACTGTTCCGCTGGATCTTCGACGGACTCAGTTCCAATGGCGCACATTTTGACATCATCGCCATGTCGCTCTACCCTTCCGTCAGCAACTGGCAAAGCCTCGATGCACAATGCCTGTTGAATATGCAGGATATGGTTTCGCGTTATGGCAAACCGGTGATAATTTCCGAAGTCGGCATGCCTGCGAACGCACCTTCAACCTGCAGGTCATTCATCGCAGATATGATTACCAAAACCAATTCCCTGGCCAACGGCATGGGACTCGGAGTGTTTTACTGGGAACCCGAAAGTTATAACTGGCAGGGATATGGACTCTGTGCTTTTGATGCTAGTGGAAAACCGACGGCAGCCCTCTATGGCTTCACCGATAAATAATTTTGTATTTTTCCAGACTAGTTCCCATGCACAAAATCAATCTTCGCCTTTTTGCCCAGCTGGCTTTTTTTGTTTTTATTTTTTCTGCGTGCCCCGCACAAACCACCATTCGTAAAAAAATAAATATCGACGGGAACTGGAAATTCCATTTCGGCAATGCATCCAGTCCGGAAAAAGATTTTAATTATGGAGTCGCCAGCATATTTGTAAAATCAGGTGGCGTTGCAGGAACAGCCATTGACCCGAGATTCAAAGATAGCAGCTGGAGAACCCTCGACCTGCCCCATGACTGGGCCGTGGAATTACCATTCGTGCAATCGGACAACGAGCAGGTGGAGAACCATGGATTCAAACCCGTCGGCGGATTATTTCCCGAAACCAGCATTGGCTGGTACCGCAAACATTTTACCATCGCGCGCGTAGATTCCGGAACCCGTTTCCAGATTCAGTTCGACGGTATTTTCCGGAATGCCGCCATCTGGATCAATGGATTCTGGCTCGGCAATAATATGAGCGGTTATATCGGTGCTGCTTATGACATCACAGATTATATCCGCTTCGATCGCGATAACACCCTCGTCGTGCGTGTAGATGCCACCCAGTATGAAGGATGGTTTTATGAAGGCGCGGGCATTTACCGTCACGTATGGCTGAATCAGTTTGATAATACCCACGTTGCCGACGGAGGACTGTTCGTCCATTCCGAATCGTCAGATAAAACTTCACGTATTACGGTCGAAACAACGATAGAAAACCAGTCACCCGCTCCTTCAGTTTGTGATGTGTACGCCATCATTACCGACCGCGCAGGAAATAAAATAGCACAAACAAAAGAACAGGAGATCGTAGTAGGTGTAGATAAGAAGGTAACCTTGAAACAAAATATTGCCATAAGCGATCCCAGACTCTGGTCACTGGAAGATCCCTACCTATACAGAGCAAAAACTGTAGTCAGTTCCGGTGGTCGCGCGGTGGATGCAGTTGAAACCCGGTTTGGTATCAGGACCCTCCGCTTCGACGCAGCGCAGGGATTTTTTCTGAATGGAAAACACGTGGAAATATACGGCACCAACAACCACCCCGATCACGCAGGGTTGGGTAGTGCGCTGCCCGACTACATGCAGTACTACCGGATCGGATTGTTAAAAAATATGGGATCGAATGCCTGCCGAACCAGCCATAACCCGCCAACACCGGCCTTCCTCGATGCCTGCGACAGTCTCGGTATGCTCGTGCTGGATGAAAACCGGTCGCTGAACAGCAGCCCGGAATATATCAGTCAGTTTGAACGGATGATTTTGCGCGACCGGAATCACCCGAGTATATTCCTCTGGTCGATCGGAAATGAAGAGGGCTGGATACAAACCAATAGCAATGGCAAACGCATTGCGCAAACCCTGATTGCAAAACAAAGATCACTGGATCCCACGCGCACCAGCACCTATGCCGCCGACCTGGGAAATATTTTTACCGGCGTGAATGAAATCATTCCCATCCGGAGTTTTAATTATCGCCAGTTCGATGTCGCCGCTTATCACAAGGATCATCCGACACAACCCATTCTCGGAACCGAAATGGGCAGCACCGTTACCACCAGGGGCATCTATGAAAAAGATTCCATCCGCGCTTATGTTCCTGATAAAGACCTGACCGCGCCCTGGTGGGCCAGCCGCGCAGAAACCTGGTGGGTGCTGGCGGCAGAGAATCCATACTGGATGGGCGGATTCGTGTGGACGGGTTTTGATTATCGCGGTGAACCGACGCCTTATCACTGGCCCAACATCAATTCCCATTTCGGACTCATGGACATCTGCGGATTTCCAAAAAACATTTATTATTATTACCAGTCCTGGTGGACCGACAAAGACGTGCTCCACATTTCGCCGCACTGGAACTGGAAAGACAAAAGAGGAAAACCCATCGACGTCTGGGTTAATACCAATGCAGACAATGTCGAATTATTTCTGAATGGTAAAAGCCTCGGCAAAAAAGATATGCCCCGAAACAGTCACCTCACCTGGTCCGTAAATTATGAACCCGGTACCCTCTCAGCAATCGCTTATAAAAAAGGAAAAAAAATAACGGCAAAGGTAGAAACCACCGGAACGCCGGTTGACGTGGTGATCACGCCGAATAAAACAACCATGCTCGCCGATGGCACAGATGTGTCCGTGATCAACGTGAGCGTTACCGATAAAGAAGGCCGCGAAGTACCCGACGCAGACAATATGATCCGGTTTTCCATTTCAGGAAATGGAAAAATCATCGGCGTGGGCAATGGCGATCCGAGCTGCCACGAACCCGATAAATGTATTGATGGCGCCTGGCAGAGAAGCCTCTTCAATGGAAAATGCCAGCTGATCGTGCAGTCAGATGGAAAACCCGGATTGATCAAAATCGAAGCATTGTCGGCCGGATTGTGGACGGGATCCACAGATATCATCACCGTTTCACCTGCAGGCGCCGGTGAGATCAGTATGGATAAAAAATATGCATTGACCGGAGAAGCCGCTAAACCGCGCGAAGCGACTAAAATGCTGGGCGCAGATATTTCTTTCCTGCCCCAGCTGGAAGACAGGGGAATGAAATTCTCCGACAGCGGAAAACAGAAAGACGCCATACTCATTTTAAAAGATCACGGCTTTAATTATATACGTCTCCGCATTTTCAACGACCCCGCCACGGACAGTGGTTACTCGCCGCACAAAGGATTCTGCGACCTGGAACATACAAAGCAAATGGCAAAAAGAGTGAAGGCCGCAAATATGAAACTGCTTCTGGATTTCCATTACAGCGATTATTGGGCCGATCCCGGAAAACAATTCAAACCCGCTGCATGGCGCAATCTGGGCTTTGAAGATTTAAAAAAAACCCTCTATGATTACACCAGGAAAGTGATGCAGGAACTGAAAGACCAGGGCACCCTGCCGGATATGGTGCAGGTGGGTAATGAAATCAATCACGGCATGGTTTGGCCGGAAGGAAGTATCAGTCACCCGGACAGCCTGGCGCAATTGATCTCAGCCGGCGTTGCGGCAGTTAAATCAGTGGATCCCTCCGTCGTGATTATGCTCCATATCGCACTCGGTGGCCAGCACGATGAATCTGTATTTTTTATTGACCAGATGTTGTCCAGGTCCGTACATTTCGATGTGATCGGTTTTTCCTATTATCCGAAATGGCATGGTACTTTGTCTGACCTAACCAATAATTTGCAGGATATTGTAAGACGATATCATAAAGACGTGATCGTGGTAGAGTATTCAGCAAAAAAAGAAGAAGTGAACCAGATCGTATTTGAACTGCCCGATGGGAAAGGCAAGGGCACCTGCATCTGGGAACCCCTGAGTACCTGGGAATCTTTTTTTGATAAGGACGGCAAATCAAATGATTTTCTGAAAATGTACGACACCATCAATAATAAATTTTACTCGGCTAACCCGTCAAAAGATCAATGAGAAAAATAATTTTCATATGGCTCGCTTTTGCGTCACCTGTCTGTTTAACCGCGCAAATCCAACACGTGGAACCATTGAACTGGTTCATCGGGATGAAAAATAAAAATCTTCAGCTCCTCGTGAATGGAAAAAGTGTAGGCGATATGTCGCCGGTGATTCATTATAAAGGGGTGACTATTAAAAAAATATCAAAGGCCGACAGTAAAAACTACCTCTTCATCGATCTCCATATCGATCCGAACACCAAATCCGGAACGATGCCCATACAGTTCACCCAATCAGGTAAAACCATTTATTCCTATAATTATACTCTTCTTCCAAGGCAACAGCCTGCTGATGATTTCAAAGGATTTAATGCATCGGATGTGATTTACCTGATCGTGCCCGACCGTTTTGCCAACGGAGATTACAGTAACGATTCCGTCGCCGGCATGAGGGAAGGCCGGGTGGACCGGAGTTTTGAAGGCGCGCGGCACGGAGGCGATATCCGCGGCATCATCGACCACATCGACTATATCCATGATATGGGATTTACCGCCGTCTGGCCCACGCCCCTATTGGAAAATGACATGACCGTGTTCTCTTACCATGGTTATTCCATTACCAATCATTATAAAGTGGATCCGCGGTTTGGAACCCTGGACGATTACAAAGAGCTCTCTGCAAAATTGAAGAAGAAGGGAATGAAACTGATTTTCGACGGCGTGATCAACCATATCGGCACTAACTATTGGTGGATGTTTGACCTGCCTTTTAAAAACTGGATAAATTTTCCCGACTCCCTGATTCGCACCAACCACCACAGAACCGTGAACGAAGATTTATATGCATCGCAATATGATAAGGACCTGATGACGAAGGGCTGGTTCGACAAAACCATGGCCGACATGAATGGACTGAATCCCTTCCTGGCCCATTACCTGATTCAAAATTCCATCTGGTGGATCGAGACACTGCAGCTGGGTGGTATCCGGCAAGATACTTATTGTTATTCCGACAAAACATTTTCAAAGAACTGGAGCTGCAGTATCATGAATGAATATCCCCATTTCAGTCTTGTGGGTGAAGAATGGAGTGTGAACCCATTGATCACCTCGTACTGGCAAAAAGGAAAAATCAATCGCGACGGATATACAAGTTGCTTAACCACGGTTATGGATTTTCCGCTGCAGTCCGCACTGACCAGCGCACTGGAAGAAACCGACAGCACCCGGTTCACCGGCAGCCTGACCGGATTGTACGAAGCGCTCGCCAATGATTTTGTATATGCCGACCCGAACAATATTCTCGTGATGGTCGATAATCACGATATGGACCGGATCTATACACAATTGCATCAGAACCTCAACCTGACGAAGATGGCCCTGTCCTACCTGCTCACCATTCGCGGCATACCCGAGATATTTTACGGAACGGAAATATTGCTGGACAATACCGGCCACCATAAAAACGACGGACTCATCCGCGAAGATTTTCCCGGTGGCTGGAAAGGAGATTCTGTAAATGTATTTACCGGCGCGGGACTCAGCGCGGATCAACTGGAAGTAAAAAATTATTTAAATAAACTATTGCTCTGGAGAATAAATAACCCGGTCATATCGAAGGGCTCAACTCTGCACTTCGCGCCATTCCATGGCGTATATGTTTATTTCCGTTATAATAAGGATAAAACGATCATGGTGATCCTGAACAAAAACACTTCCCCCACAACCATTGACCCGAAACGGTTTGCTGAAATGCTGAAAAATAAAACCCAGGGAAAAAATATTATGACGAATGAAATGGTTTCAATCAACCAACCGTTTACCCTCAATCCTGAATCCGCAACGATAATAGAAATTCAATAAATTCGCGCGACCGCCAACCGCCAACCGCCAACCGCCAACCGAGAATCTTAGTTAACTGTTTTAATCAGCTTAAACCGTTCCACTTTGTCCGAATTGATGATCTGGAGATAGTACACGCCCGTGGGTAAGTGGTCGATGCCTTCGAAAAGAACCGGATTATTGCCAGCCTGTAATTGCACTTTCTTTTGCGCCATCATTTTTCCCCGCGCATCAAAGAGGATCAGGGTCGAGGGACCCCCGATAACCGAACTGATGGATATATCCAGGTATTGGGTAAAGGGATTGGGGCCGACTTTTATTTTATCTGAAATGTTTTCGCATTTTACGAGGATAACAGAAGAATAACTGACCGCTCCGTCCAGGTCATTCATCTTCAGTTGGTAAAAATTATTTCCCGCAACTGTTGAATCGTTAAGGTAACGATAATGGCTGTTGCTTCCGAGTGGTTTGATTTCCGCGATCGGACGGTACGCAGCACCGTCAGCGGAATACAATAGCTCAATCGATTTCATATTGGACTCTTCTGCAGAGAACCAGTCAATCTGGTTCTCCGTTCCTGAACAGGTTCCATAAAAGTTCAGCAGGTGGATGGGCAGTGCGATACTGTGCTGGTTAGACCCGATATCATTGATCGCTCCGCCTGGCAGAACGTTTCCCCAAAAATCCACCGCACCTGTATTGATGCCGAGCAAGGAAAGATCCTGCGCGGAATTGTTTGCGGGAGACAGCGCGCTGTTTATCTTATACGCGTTTAACGTGTTGAGGCTGTTGCCAAAACCCACCGTGCCACCCGCGCCCACATTGGTTAACAATGGATCACTGTTGAATCCGGTGTTCACTCCGCTCACCTGTTCATTTCCCGTCGCCGCACGCCAGGAATCCAGCGTGGTGTAGTGTACGCCCTGGTAAAAAACAGAAAAGGGGCTCCCGGATGACCAATAGATATTGCCCGCAAAAAAGGCGTTATACCCGGTAGGTATATTCACCAGCGGCACGCCGCCGGTGGTGAATATAATATTATTATAAAAAAAAGCATTGTTGATTCCTGTGTTCCAGACGGAGAAATAGACTGCTCGCGGATTACTATTTGCAGCCTGTGGTGAAATATAAATAGTATTATTATAAATGTAGGCGCCGCTCATTGTGGTGCCGGGACCTTTGAACAGGCCGATACCCCCTTCATTCTTTACGCCATCATTTTCGCTGATATTATATCGCACAGTATTATTGCTCCATTTCCTGGCGTTTGTGTATTGTCCCATAAGGTAGCCAGCACCATCGTTATCATGCGTATAATTGTATTGCATCAGTGAATTGGTAACACCGCCATCCATATCCAGACCGGCTCCATCACATCCTGTGACTGTACCGCGGTGATTCCGGTAACTTTCGCAATGTTGTATAGTGATATTATTACTCTCCAGGGTCCATATTCCAACCGGACCTCCGCATAACGTATTGTTTTGCCCATTGTCGTGTGCCACGCAATTTTGAATCACTCCGCCATCTACACCTTCGAGTACGATGCCGCTGCCCTCGAGCACTACGTTCCCGACTGAACCGGGAACATTATACACTTCACAATTGGAAACGGAAATATTTTGGTGCTGGTACCCGATAAGTGACTGTGAAATAAAACCAAAAATGATGATGCCGTTTTTCACTACGTCGTGCACACTGAGGTTCGACATCGTTAGATCCTGGTAGCCGGTCAGGTTTTGGGTCGTGTAGACCTTTACGCCCTCC
>DATCAO010000218.1:0-2576 GCA_036512575.1 Puia sp. | reverse complement strand
TTCGCTTGCTCGTCCCAATAGGTTGTATATCCAGTGGCCTGTGTATAGTATTTCCTGATGGCTTTGTCCGTCACAAATTTTATGAACTGTGCCGGCTGGTTCAGCCCATGCTTTTGGTTTTCTGTAACCTGGTAGAGACGTCCGTACAGTGCAACACCAATGGCTATCTTATCCCGAGGAATTTTTAATGAATCAAGATACCGGACAGCTCTGTCAGCTGATGCTGACTGCCAGGAAGTAGAATAGAGCGAACTGTGATGTCCCGCGAAATGCACTTTACTTCCAATCAGGTCGTAGGTCATGAGGTTGATCCGGCTCACAAAGGGAACCAGCGCGGGCAAATCGAGAGAGCCCTCCAGGAAAGGACTGAATCCGGCACAAATCACGCTGAGCTCCATCGCGGGGCCGAGTTTCAAACGAAGCGCTTTGATCAGCGCATTAAAATGCCATTTATCATCCGCCCGAAACGCGTGATCCGGAAAGGCGGCCATCGAGGGAAACTCCCAATCCAAATCAATCCCGTCCGTATGAAAATAAACATTCATCGCATATACAGATTCGATAAATTCCCTTCTTCCGGAATCCGTTGAAAAAACATCGGAGCAGGTCTTGCAACCGCCCCATCCACCCAGGGACAGCAGTATTTTCAGCGAAGGATTTTTTTTCTTCAACCCCACCAGTGCACGGATGGTCAAACTGTCCGACCGGCTGCCAACCACCAATTGGTTTCCGCGGAGATGACAAAAGCTAAATATGATTTGATTGAGCCTGTTCACCGGGTATTCGCTGATCTGCCTGGCATTGCCGGAATAGTAGGCAATCAGTAACTGCCCGGATGCTCCTTTGAAAGGAGCATAGGAAAGGATAAAAGCCAGAATGAACATTCGAAACAGCAACAGATATTATTTAACGACCGGAATCATTCTTTAATAGTGAAAATCCGGGAAGGGTTTTTGAAAAAAAGCATCCGCCATTTTATTGAATTCATCCCTGTGCTCCTGCAAAGTAGAATGTCCTGAATTCGGCAACACCCATAACCAGGCGCGGGGAATGACTGGCTCAACAAATGATAAGACCATAGCCGGTTAAAAATACAGTAGTTCCTCAGAAATTCACATCGCCATCCTCGTTTTATGAAATAATATACATTCCAAATACCGTTTTTTAACCCTTTTTAGAATAAACCCATGCGTTAGATTGCATTAAATTTTATTTTTGTGGAAATGAGTATGCATCAAATTTGGTTGTATGATCTTTTCAGGAAGGAACTGCGTTTGACTGACGATAAAGCTGCGGCCTTCGTGAAAGCCATTGAAGATGTGGCAGAATCGGAAGGAGCCCGGAAGAATCATTTGCTTGCAACCAAAGATGACATTCAGGATATAAAATCCGATGTGCAAGTCTTAAGAGGCGATATGCAAGTCTTAAGAGGTGATTTAGAATTAAAAATTGAGCAATCAAAGAATGATGTTTACAGAGCCATGTTCATATCAGGCATAGTGCAACTCATCGCGATCCTCAGCGGCACACTGGCTATTGTAAAATTTACGAAATGATTTACCTGACGGGAAACGGCCTGACGAAAAATTCATCTACTATTTTATTGAATTCATCCCGGTGCTCCTGTAAAGTAGAATGCCCCGAATTCGGCAACACCCAGAAATAAGCGCGGGGAATATTTTTGTAGATGGCTGCTGTATGTTCAATGGTTATCACATCATGGTCGCCGCAAACAATCAGCGAAGGGCAGCGAATGGATTGCAATGCACTGAAGGGAACGTTGGGCTGAAGCCAGTCCAGCATAAAAATTTTCCAGTCATTTTTTTCCTTCGCGCTTGTCCAGGTTTTATTTTTCTTTGCATTGTATTCATTCTGCTCATCCATCCATGTTGCCGGAGTCAGCGCGGATGAATCCGGTGTCAGGTTTGCCCCGGTGGAAACCAGTTTGATCACTTTTTCCGGATGCCGCATGGCCAACAATAATGCATTAATGCCTCCATCGCTCCATCCGAGCACATAGGCCGAATCGATATGCATCACCTCCAACAGTGCGGCGAAATCATCTGCCATCATTTCAAAACTCAGGGAATCGCCCGGATCAACGGTTTTTCCCTGCGCCCGGCTGTCGGCTGCGATCACCCGGTATTTTTTTGAGAAGTAAGGAATGTTTTGAGCGAAAGCGGAAATATCGCCCCCGTTTCCATGAATCATCAGCAGGGGCGTGCCCTGGCCATACACTTCCACATACATTTTTATACCCCTTAGGGTATAATATTGCCCTGTTTTTTTGTTATCGCCATAGGGTATGTTCTGGCCGGACAGCTCAGAACAAATGATCCCGGCCAAACACAGCAGCAGGATTATTTTTTTCGATTGCAGATTTCGCATGCACTAAGATAAATAAACTTCAAAGGCCGCTCACCGTTGGTGGTGGGGGTGGCTGCATTCCCGAGGTATCATCAGTTCATATCAAATTTGCATTTCCGGTACACTGTCGGCCACTGTCATTTTTCCTAAAGTCTTCTCCCTGATTTCATCTACAGAAACTCCGGGTGCTCTTTCTATCAATAAAAATC
>DATCAO010000217.1:0-2271 GCA_036512575.1 Puia sp. | reverse complement strand
GAGCGAACCCTATATCCTGCTGGCCTGGATTTCCGCAGGTCTGATAAGCATTTTTGGGGCATTTACTTATTCCGGGCTTGCCAGTATGACCAACGAAACCGGGGGATTGTATGAATATATACGGCTGATCTATGGCGATTTTACGGCTTACCTTTTTGGCTGGACTTATTTTATGATCGTTGGCAGCGGCTCAATTGCGGCACTGGCCTTTGTATTTTCCCAGTCAGCCGACGCGCTGATTCATTTTCCCATACTGCTGCCGGGACTGACAGATATTTCGATCGCGCAGATTATTTATCCGTTCAGGGGGTTGTCTATTAAGATCCTCGCTACGACAATGATTATTCTGCTGACCATTGTCAATATCCGGGGAGTTAAAAATGCGGGCAAACTAAATAATGTAATAACGGCCGCAAAAATTGCAGGCATTCTTTTACTGATCGTTGCCGGAATTATTTATACTGCCGGCCATTCAATCATTATGCACAAACCCAATGCGCTTCCTGTATTGCGCGGTGCGGCACTGTTCAGTGGTTTTTTTGGCGCATTGCTTAGCGCGCTCTGGGCTTACGATGGATGGGCCAATATTACATTTGTTACCGGTGAAATGAAGAATCCCCAGCGCAATCTTCCTTATGCCATTATCGGCGGTGTAGGTATTGCCACCTTCTTATACGTTTTGCTGAACTGGGTATATATGCATGTGCTTTCGGTTGAACAGCTGGCCATGATCCCTGAAAATAAAATCGCGGCAGCCGTGGTTTCCGAAACAATTTTCGGTCGTGCCGGCGCTGCCTTAATTATTGTGCTGATTCTCATTTGCACATTCGGTGCCCTGAACGCCTGTATTATTTCATACCCCCGCATCAGTTTTCGTATGGCACAGGAAAATGTTTTTTTCCGAAAAGCGGCCTGGGTACATCCTGTTTTCCACACACCATATGTCGCATTAATTTTTTCCGGGGTGTGGAGTTGCATATTGGTATTTACCGGAACTTTTGACGAGATTACCAACCTGGTTGTTTTTTCAACTTACCTGTTTTTTGGCCTGGCTGCTGCCGGGCTGATCAGGATGAAAAGACAAAAAAGAATTGCAAAGAAAGTGATCGGCTATCCGGTAATACCCGTGATCATTATTGTATTTTCATTGATCCTCGTGATCAATACCCTGATCGTTCAGACCCGGGCATCATTCCTTGGACTGTTGCTTATGTTTTCCGGGGTTCCTTTTTATTTTTGGTTTAAAAAGGGCAGAACTTAGACGAATTGTCCAATTTCCTTCTACCCGTTTGTTATCATTCAGGTACCCGGTGCGGGAATAAAACCGGTGCGTTAAAAGACCCCGGCAAGTGATTTGTTCCCGTCTTCGGAAAAAAATTAATTAACCAATAAAATGTAAAAAAGTGGACGAATTCATTTTAATCTTCAGGCATGAAGACGGAGGCAAAGTCGCTTCACCTGAACAAATCCAGGTTTGGATGAAACAAACCATGGACTGGATTGGCGGCATTACAGCAAAAAACAAATTTGTCAGTGGCACGGGCCTTCCCTTTGCAGACGCCCGGGTAGTCCGGCACAATAAAATGGTTACGAACGGTCCTTTCGGTGAAATCAAAGAAACCATCGGCGGATTTATTATGGTAAAGGCAGATTCAGTGGATGAAGCGGTCGAATTTGCCAAGGGCTGCCCTGTTTTACAGGGAGAAGGAAATACAGTGGAAGTACGTAAGATTGCAAAAAACGACGGAGTGCATTAGTTATGGGGCAACAGGAAATCATACCGCATTTATTCAGGACGGAATACAGTAAAATTGTTTCCGTCCTGTGTAAGCGATTTGGGATAGATCAGATAGAAATGGCTGAAGACATCAGCAGCGATACCTTCCTGACCGCCGCCCAAAGCTGGGGAATGAACGGACTGCCGGCCAATCCCACGGCCTGGCTTTACCGGGTTGCAAAAAATAAAGCGATCAACCATCTGCAACGTAAACATGTATTCGAATCTAAGATTTCTCTGCCGTTGAAAAAGGAGGCGATTGAATTTCAGGAAGAAGAAATTGATTTGTCACCGGGTAATATAAACGACAGCCAGCTGCAGATGATGTTCACCATCTGCCATCCGTCTATTTCTTCGGAAGCGCAGGTGGGACTATCCCTGCGGATTCTCTGCGGATTTGGTATTGATGAAATTGCAGACGCATTTCTGACCAACAGGGAGACGATCAATAAACGACTTTTTCGCGCCAGGGAAAAACTGCGGGAAGAAAAAAT
>DATCAO010000216.1:0-4487 GCA_036512575.1 Puia sp. | reverse complement strand
GGAGCTGTAATTCTTTCGCTTGGTTACCGCCTCTTCGACGTTTGGTTAAAAGAGTCTGATTTATAAAGCATAACGGGGGGAGCGTTGGTAACGGCATTTAACTGTTACACACCCTCGCCAAAAAATTATTACCTATTTTGGATCGCTTTAACCAAATACATTGAATCATGTCTTCAATATTTACTAAAGGCTTATATGGCAGTTTATTCTTTTTTTTCTTAAGCTCCTGTAAGGAAGACCAGAAACCTGCAACTCCCGTATCACCTGATGTGAATGTGGTGGTGGCCGGAAAGCAGAACATTCCCGTATTTTCAGAATATGTGGGGCAAACCTATGGTCAGTCTGACGTAAATATTGAACCCCGCACTGAAGGCTGGATTACAGGCATCCACTTTAAGGAGGGTTCAATGGTGCAAAAAGGCAGTTTACTATATACCATCGACGATGAACCGGCATTAACCAGGATTGATGCGGCCAAAGCGGAACTGGCCAAATCGCAAACCCTGATGGTGAACAAAGGATCTGATCTCGCACGGGTAAAACCCCTGGCAGAAATGAATGCGTTGAGCCAGCGCGACCTGGATGCAGCCAACGCTGCATATGATGCTTCCCAGAATGAAGTGCAGATCGCCGAAGCACAGCTGAATAATGCTAAGATTCAATTGGGATATACCCGGATTACTGCGCCCATTACCGGAGTGATCGGGATTTCCAAAGTGCAGGTCGGCGACTTTGTGAGTAAGGCATCATTGGAAAACGGTATCAATGCCATTTCTTCCCTGGGGGAAGTGAGGGTTCGTTTCGCTATTTCAGAAAATGATTTCCTGAATTTTGCACGGGAATACAGAAAAGATCCGAATAGCAACAATTATGCGGAAGTTCCGGTTGACCTCATCCTGGGAGACGGGACTGTATTTGGAGAGAAAGGAAAACTGCAGCTTACGAACCGGCAAATCGATCCGGCGACGGGTTCTATATTGGTTCAGGCCATTTTCAAAAATACACAGGGCATACTGAGACCCGGCCAATACGTGAAGGTTCGGTTTCAAACGGCTGAGTATAAAAATGTGATCGTCATTCCGCAACAGTCCGTAAACCAGTTACAAAATATCTACCAGGTATTCATATTAACGGACAGCAACAAGCTGAAGCCTACGCTCATTAAGGTTGGAAACCGGGTAGGCAGCAACTGGATTGTAAATGAAGGTCTGAAAGAAGGCGACAAACTGGTCATTGTCGGCAGTGCATTTATCAGTCCCGATATGGTTGTGAAGCCGGTTTTTTTGAAATGGAATTACGATTCCACTTCAAAAAATTAAGTAGCGAAGAAAATGTTTCCAAATATAATTTATGAGTGAGTTTTTCATCAGGAGGCCGATTGTTGCAATGGTGATTTCTATTTTTACCATTATCATGGGCATATTAACGTTGAAAGGTGTTCCCATTTCCCAGTATCCGGAAATAACACCTCCCATGATCAAGATCACAGGTTCTTACAGCGGAGCCAATGCCATCAATGTGGAACAGGCAGTCGCCACCCCGATTGAACAACAGGTGAACGGGGTGGAAAACATGTTGTACATGCAATCCATCAATGCCAACGACGGGAGCACGACCATCCAGGTTTCTTTCGAAGTGGGAACCAATCTGGATAATGCCAATATGCTCACACAAAACAGGGTATCTGCTGCGAATCCCTCACTTCCTGCAGCAGTAAAAAACCTTGGAGTCAATACAAAAAAATCTTTGGCATTTCCCATGATGATCGTGTCTTTGTATTCGCCTAACAATACCTATAATGCGCAGTTTGTAAATAATTATGCCTATATAAATGCAGTAGACCAGATCAAAAGACTAAAAGGGGTGGGAGATGTGATTGTATTTGGCGGTTCAGAGTATGCCATGCGGATCTGGCTGAATCCGGATAAAATGAAGTCGCTGGGTATTACAGTAAATGATGTCAGGAATGCATTGGATATTTATAATAATATTTATCCGGGTGGTTCTTTTGGAAACAATCCGGCCCTCCCGGGTATACAAAATACATATACGGCACAGCTGCAGTCCAGGCTGGTAACGATTGAGGCCTTCAATAAAATTATCCTTAAGTCAAATGCCAGCGGTGCGCTCGTCAGGCTGAGTGATGTATCCAGGATTGAACTGGGCACAGAGAATTACGCCCAGCTCAGCCGTTTCAACGGAAAAAATGCTTCGGCTATTGCCATTTACCAGGTGCCGGGCAGCAATGCGCTGGACCTGGCAGCGAGGATCCGCAAGACCATGGAAGAACTGAAGCCCAGGTTTCCGGACGACCTGGATTATAAATATTCCCTGGATACTACGCTTGCAGTTAGTGCTGGCATCGACGAGATCCTGCATACCCTGGTGGAGGCCCTGGTCCTCGTGATCCTGGTTGTATTTATTTTTTTGCAGGACTGGCGGGCTACGCTGATTCCGCTGCTCACGGTTCCGGTTTCCCTGATCGGTACATTTATATTTTTCCCTTTATTGGGTTTTTCTGTAAATGTGTTATCCCTGTTGGGAATGGTTTTGGCCATTGGCCTCGTGGTTGATGATGCGATTGTCGTTGTCGAAGCCGTGATGCATCATATAGAACATGGGAAGAGTCCAAAAGAAGCAACCAGCCTGGCGATGAAAGAAGTTGCGGGTCCGGTCGTTGCCATTGCGGTTGTGCTTTCTGCGGTTTTTATACCTGTTGCCCTTACGGCAGGAATTACGGGCAGGTTATACCAGCAATTTGCGATCACGATTGCCGTATCTGTCTGCCTGTCTGCTTTTAACGCCCTTACCCTGAGTCCTGCACTGGCGGCGTTAATGCTTAAACCAAAAAAAACCGGCGGAAAAAAGAATATGCTGGAGCGATTCTTCATTGCTTTTAATAATCGCTTTGATCAATTCACCTCAGGATATACACGCCTCGCTGGTTTTTTTGCGAGGAAACTGATCCTGACCCTGGTTATATTGGGTGTTATTGTCATTTCGGCCGGCTCCCTCTTGAAAAAAGTTCCCGGAGGATTTGTTCCTGAAGAAGATGAAGGTTATTTTTTAATGGGCGTTTTGCTTCCTGATGCAGCTTCTTCGGAAAGGACAGATTCGGTGACGCGGAAGATGGAAAATATTCTCGGAAATATTCCGGAGATTCAGTCCTATACCGTAATCAATGGATACAGCATACTGTCCAGCACGAATTCAAATAACTCAGCCACTGTTTTTGTTCAGCTAACGGGCTGGCATGACCGCAAAAAAACGGCCAGGGATATAATTAAAGAGGTGAACCAGCGTTGCGCTGTGGCCATTACCGAAGGAACTTCCATTGCCGTGAGTCCTCCGCCCATTCCGGGTCTGGGTAATGCTGCCGGATTTACAGTAGAAATTCAGGACAAAACCGGGCAGACACCCTTATTTCTTGCTGAGCAAACCCAGAAATTTATCCTGGCTGCCCGTAAACATCCTGAGATTGGAAATATTTATACGCTTTTCCGCGCAGCTGTTCCACAAAAAAGTATTTTAGTTGACAAGGAAAAAGTTGAGAAACTCGGGCTGAATCTGAATGATGTTAACAATACCATTTCCAGTCTGATGGGGAGCGCCTTCGTGAATAATTTTAATGAGTTTGGGCGTCAATATAGAACCTATATTATGGCCGATGCTCCTTTCCGGATGAAAGCGGGTGATCTAAACCAATTTTCGGTCAGGGATCCAACGGGAAATATGATTTCCGTTTCAACCATTGCTACTGTGAAAGATACTGTGGGGCCGCTTTATACAAACCGGTTTAATTTATACCGGTCCGCCGAAGTTTCCGGTTCACCCGCTTCGGGATACACATCTTCCCAGGCGCTGAATGCCCTGGAGGCAGCGGCCAAAGAATCACTTTCCGGTGATATGGGTTTTGCATACAGCAACATGTCGTTTCAGGAAAAAGCTTCCGAAGGTCAGAGCGGAACTGTATTTGTGATGGCATTGATATTTGTATTTTTTATTCTGGCGGCTCAATATGAAAGCTGGAGTCTTCCCTTTAGTGTATTACTTGGAACACCCTGGGCGGTCATGGGTGCCATGTTGGGACTTTATTTATGCCGGTTATTTTCCGACACCTATGTGAATAATGTATTTGCCCAGATCGGCCTGGTGATGCTGATCGGCCTGAATGCAAAAAATGCCATCCTGATCGTTGAATTCGCCAAGATGAAACTGGAGGAAGGGGCTTCGGTAATGGATGCAGCGATTGAAGGAGCGAAACTGCGATTCCGGCCCATCCTGATGACGTCCTTTGCATTTATACTTGGAGTGGTTCCCCTGGTTACAGCTACCGGTGCCGGTTCGCAATCCCGGAAAGTGATGGGTATGGCCGTTTTCAGCGGAATGATTACGGCAACTATTCTTGGAGTTATCCTGGTTCCCGCTTTTTTTGTTCTTATTGAAAGAAAAAAGAAAAAAGAAAAGGCCGCGCTGGCGAAAGGTTC
>DATCAO010000215.1:0-2149 GCA_036512575.1 Puia sp. | reverse complement strand
TTGGATGGAAAGAATTGGCCCTTAAGGTAGATAGTATTTATTCCGGTTTACCTGACAAGGGCAACACACTTGTTCTTTGTGACAATTACGGTCAGGCTGGTGCAATAAATTATTATACAAACAAAGGAATAAGGGCAGTTTCATTCAACGCAGACTATATTAATTGGTTTGACTTAACTAAGAAATACGAAAACTTAATTAGAGTTAAAGAACAACCTGATGCAAACGTGGAGATCAGAGAAACTTCGCCATTTTTTCAAAATTCGATTCCTGCTGACTCAA
This sequence comes from Puia sp., assembly GCA_036512575.1. Taxonomy (GTDB): domain Bacteria; phylum Bacteroidota; class Bacteroidia; order Chitinophagales; family Chitinophagaceae; genus Puia. The sequence continues at coordinate 1,867 of DATCAO010000215.1, read as the reverse complement.
TAACAAATAGATATGCAAGAGAATTTGGAACCGTTATTTTTTGTTTTACGGGTGCAAAAATTGACATAAGACAGAGAATTAAGTATGAAATTACAGAGAAGAAAAACTACCGATGACAAGCCATTGCCAAAAGCGGGGCAGACGCAAGTGAGTGAACCTGTGACTATGCACCTTTTTCGCCAACAAACCATTGTTCGTTATTTCTAAACAATACATTGAATGTAGTTAGCGACCCATAACATCTGGTGATATATTGCTGCAGATTCACTTTTTCTTCGTCGCTAAGATTTTTGCTGCTGTTAATGTTTTGTTCCAGTACCCGGAGCCTGTCGCGAAGCATTACGATTTTATGGAAGAAATCGCTGATTGGAATTTCCTTTGGTTTAAGACTTTTGTCGAAAGGCTGCAAAAGCATGGTCCCTTTGGTCCATTTCTCGCCAAGGGGTACGTTCTCCCGGATGCCGCCCCACAATTGAAGAATTTTCAGAAGTGATTTTTCAACATCCGAATGAGTCTCAATTTCGGCGCTGACGTTTTCGGGAATAATTTCGTCCAGATGTGAATCTGTCTTATCTATTTCTTTCACTCCAACGTTAATAAAGGAGACCAGGTAGGTAGCGTATTTAACAGCGACAATGACACCCGGACCGTGATGCGCATGTTGGAGTCTGGTACCAATTCCTAAGAGAAGCTGATCCATATAAAGATTTTGCTTCAAACTTACCCAAATATTTGCGGGTTTGCGAATATTACGGGGAACTGTTTCTTCAAAAAAACCTAACACTTATTTTCACTTTGCCGCCTGCGATTTAGGTCTTTTCGTTATTTTCAGGAACTCCTGACTTGAACTGACGGATAAAAATAAAGCGGGATTTTTAAAAGCTGACTAACCGATCAATTATTTTATATGAACGTACAAGAACAAATCAAAAAATATATTACCAGCCAGCCTGAACCCAAACGCAGTGACATGCAGGAATTACACCGGTTCATACTTCAGGTATTACCGGGATGTAAATTATGGTTCGAGGATGGTAAAAACAGTGAAGGTAAAACAGTGAGTAACCCGAATGTTGGATACGGGTCGTACACAATCAAATATGCGGATGGGAAAACGAAGGACTTTTTTCAAATTGGTATCAGCGCAAACACAACTGGAATCTCTGTCTATATCCTGGGTATAAAAGATAAAACATACTTAAGAGAGTCGTTCGGAAAAAAACTGGGCAAAGCAAGCGTGACCGGGTATTGCATAAAATTCAAAACGCTAAAAGACATCAACATGGATATACTGGAAGCAGCCATACGATATGGAGTTAAGGATTCGCTCCGGGACCAGCACTAAAATAAAACAGTTCCATGCACGGCATCTTACCCTTCTTACTGGCGATGATCGCAGCCATTGTGCTGCTGGAAATGCTGGCGACCAAACTCCGGGTGGCCTACCCGATCGTGCTGGTGGTGGCGGGACTACTGATCAGTTTTATTCCAGGTCTGCCCGCGATCAGGGTAAACCCCGAACTGATTTTTTTCATTGTCCTTCCCCCACTGTTAGCCGACGCTGCCTGGAATATTTCTTTTAAAGAAATGAAAAAATGGTGGCGCATCATCAGCAGCTTCGCCTTCCTGGTGGTCTTATTTACAGCGTTGGCGGTGGCGAGTTTTTATGGTATTGATGCAAAAGAACATTATGTAACGTTGACCGACCCGCAGATAAAAGTTCGTGTGCTGGAAATCGGAGACGGCGAACCGTTGGTAATTGTTCCGGGCAATACAGGCGATGCTTTTGTTTTAGCTTCACTAATGACAGAACTGAAAGGCAGGCGCATTTATGCCATCAACCGGCCTGGTGGCGGTTTGAGCGAGG
>DATCAO010000214.1:0-6939 GCA_036512575.1 Puia sp. | reverse complement strand
AACCGGCCTGTGCGGATGCCTGCTCTGAACGCAGTTTTCCCCACACATCCGGTTCCCAGGCAAGAAATCCGACTGCTGACGTGCTCGTATATACGCCGCTGTGCCCGTCATCGATGAGTCCACTGATACCCGCATTTCCACCGACCTGCGGTTTCATTCTGGAAGAAACGATAATTATATTTTGCTGCGCTATTTCCACATAGTAGGCAGCTTTTCGGAGGTCCAGGTTATGAGCGATGGCCTCGTTTACTATTGTAGTTAGACCGGTATCGTTAAAAGAAGCGATCCAGTTATTCATCACAGCATTGCTGTCTTTACCGGCAACCCATTGTTCCGGTATTTTTACTGATACAGCTAATGCACTGTCTGCTATTTTCGTATGGGCCGGAGGTTTGGAAATGGCGCAACTGGTGAATAAAAAGACAACGAATGTGCGGATGGCTAAAACCCAAAGTGACGTCAAAGTAGTGAATGGTGTTTTCATCAGAATGGAATTGGGTATAACCAGTTCAGCCAGGAATATGTGCGAATGCTGATCCGGCGAAGCGCGGCCCATGGCCCTTTCAATCCATTGGTGTAGATGGCGGAAGCTCCCTGCGTGCCAATCGGAAACCCGGACTGATCTGTTCCGTTGAAAGAAATTTTCACCGCAAACTCTCCCTGCGGCTTTTTGGGAGGTGCCGGTTCAAAATCAGGAATGGTTCCGCTTGGAAGCAGTTGTCCGACACCGTTAGCCTTCCAGATGGCTTCCACTTTGGCGGGAAATATTTGTCCCGGATACAGATCGAGCGCAACCTCTACAATCTGTCCGGGCTTAACATATTTCAGACTTTCCTGGTTGTAATTGGCAAGCAGGTAACGGCCGGAATCACAGATAAAAGAAGCGATTGCACCCACGCGGTAATCTCCGGCTACCATTCCCGGACGAACCTGAAGGTTGATGATCCTCCCGTCCTCCGGTGCATAGATCGTTGTATTATCGAGAAAATATAGCGCTTCTGCCAGTTCAGCTTCCACCATGGCCACGGTGGTATTCACTCCGTTGATCCTGGACTGATAATTTAATTTTGTTCTTTCCAGCTCTGAGCTCGTTTCCTTCACAGTAGCTTCGTTGATATTCAATTGGGTTTCTCCACGCTGTGCTTCTTCTGCTGAACCGGCTCCCTGCGCAGCCAGTTTATTCGACAGATTTTGCTGGTATTTGGCAAAGACAGATTCGCTTTGCACCCTGGACAGTTTATGCGTTGCAATTTGCATGTCTGCCTCCAGCACTTTCACATTCTGTTTTGCCTGCGCCAGCTGTGCTTTTAATTTCTGCACTTTAAATAAATATGGACGGTTATCAAATCGAAACAGCCGCTGTCCCTTTTTTACCGGCATATCCGGTTGCACCAGTATATCTGTCACGAGCGTCGGTTCGGTTAATCGCGGTACGATTTGTATGGTATGCTGAATCACCCGCGCATCGGTTGAATAAGGGGTAACGAAACGCAGGCCGATAATAAAAACAAAAAAAAGATGGATCACAAAGAAAGTGGAGAATGCCGCCCAGGTGATAGTAAACCGGATCCATTTCAAAACGAAGAAGACCAGCCAGAACAGCAGGACATAAATGACACAAATGAGGATTGCTGCGACCATGTGCTTTATTTTTTTTCAGATTTGGTTTCTCCTGCAGGAGGCAGTTCTGTATCAGGTATCACTATCGGCACGGCTTTTTTTGACAGCTGTGCCATATCCGCGTCAATCGCCTCCGCCTCCTGTTTGGGGAAGCGCCGGATGTCGATGGTCTCTGTAGGTTTGAAAGCCCAAACGAATGCCTGGATCCAGGGCACGACGGGAAGAAATCCTGCCCAGCCGAGCAGTTTGACAGCTTCCGCATCAGGATGTTTGCGTGCAAAGGCAATACGTCCCGGAAGACCGGCAAGCCATAAAATACTGGCAACCACAAAAGCCAATATGAGGAATAATGCAGCGAAAGTGACATAGTCCCAGAAATCCAGATTAAAGCCTAGCATGATTTTTAAATTTTTTGGTTAAAAAATATTCATTGATTTTGTTAGAAAGTTTCCTGAATATTAAAATAAATTCCACTCGAAGACTGTCCCCTTCCATAATCGACACAGATATTGGTTCGGTCTTTCATATTCATTTTAATTCTCAGACCTACACCATATCCGGGAGCCAGTGCATTAAACAAGGTTTGACCGGAATTTGGATTGCTGGCCGTAGTAGCGTTGACGAATGCAACTGCTCCAAATAAACCGTCCCTTGATATCGGCACCCGGAATTCTGACTCTCCATACACCATATTTACACCGCGGAACCGGCCCTGCACATATCCCCTTCCCGATCGTCCATAGGTATCCCAGCCAATAGCCGGCAATGCCAGATAAGGAACATTTCCGCTGGTCACAAATTCCCCCCAGGTCCAGAAGGCCAGCACAAGTCCCGGCTTGCTTTTTTTAAGAGGAAAGTAGGTTCTGTATTCAGCATAGAGCATGGTGCTGTTTTGAGAACCACCAAAGATTTTTTCATTTACCCGGAATGCCAGATTGATATAATTTCCTTTGTAGGCATTGATCGGGTTATCGCGACTGTCTTCAATAATATTTACCGTGAGGCCATTGGTAGAATAGTGAAGGGGGTTAAAACCGTATTTAGTGGAATAATAATAATTGGATGTGATCACCGGGTTTGGCGTATCGAGCTTCAACGACTGGTCCTGGATATCGAAATGGTCATCGATGTTGACACCAATGCCCGCATACCAATGAGGCATGACGTTTTTTACAACCGTCTCGTAGAAACGGATATAGTTAAACCGCATGGGCTGTGCTAAGATTGACTTGCTAACATCTGTGCCGTTTAAGTTAAAATCCTGGATAGAATTCAGACCATAAATTCCCAATCCATAAGTGGGCTGTGCAAAAAACAAAAACCGTACATCACCCGGAATATACCATGTATTTCCCGGAAGATAGATATCCGTTCTGGCGCAGAGAAGGATCTGTTTTTCTGTTGTGAGAGAAACGGAAATTAAACCGGAAGACAATTGCGTGGTATGCTTATCTCCCAGGAGTTTTGTTGAACTGATGGCTGCGCCAATGACAAAACCGTTGGCCGGTCCATATCCGATAATGGGAAGCAAAGACAGGTTTCTTACCCCTTGTACTAATGTGTCACTGCGCGGAGGGCCTTTTATATTAAGCATCTTTCCGATCACATCAATGAGATCCACAGGATTGACTGCATTCTGTTGGACATGCGCGGACGGAAGCTCCTGCGAAATAGCCTGCATATTCATCAACAAAAGGATAGTCATGACCCGGATTGATTTATAGAGTGATGAACTGAAAAGAAAATATCCGATCAGTTCTTTACGATTCATACTATTTATTTTTCTTAAATATTAACCGGCATAATGTTTTGACGAAAAGAAAAGGTTAAACTGCAAACCGATCGCATTGACTGAATAAACGGAAGCTCCGTTGGGAAACTGATATAGGTAATACAATTCAAATTCCAGTGCTTTCGATACTTTAATGACCGAACCTATACACCACCGAAATTTATTTTTTCCTCCTTCATTCCAGTAATCAAAATATTCTCCATAAGTGTATGCATTAAATGTCAGGTACTGGGTTTTCAGATTTTTTACAAACTTCAACCGGAGTCTGTAATCGGGATGGAAAACACCGTTCACCCAGCTCCAGTCCACCCGGTTGCGACATATGACGACTGCCCTTCCGGGAAGATGAAAATAATTGTCGGCTTCCATTTCCCAGGTATTCACATCTTTCTGTTTCTCATAAGAAGGTGCGGCAGAAAATGAATATCCGGACCGAAACCATAAAAAATATCCCCGGGTGGAATCGCTCATTTCCGTTTCATTTCGGGATCGTTTTATCCAGGGTAGCGCAAAATAATCCAGGTATATCCCTGCCGTTCCATCCGTATATTCATTATCCACTCTGGTACCTGAAACCAAACCATATACCCTGAATTTTTCATTTAACCGGTAATAGGCATCTACCTCGGGCCAGATCTGCTTTTGCGAACCGGCATTTTGGGCATAAAGCATTTTGGAACCTGGAAGGCAGACCATGATTAAAATAATTTTAAAAAAATGACTCTTAATGATTTCCATTTAGATCAGATTAAAAGCCAGTAAATTCCTTCCGAATAATCCAAGTTTTTAAATTATAAAATCAGGATAATCATAAATTAAATCCGATCCGGATTTGCGGGCCGTATTCTTCTATATCATACAGGAACCAGCTATTCGTGCCTTGGGTGCCCGTATGATAATCCATGGATAAGACCCGATATCCCAGTCCGATCTCCAGCAATCTGGAGGCGCGGAAATAAATATCCGGCTGCAGCTGCCAGGTCAGCTGGGAGCCAACACCAAAACCGCCGATATCTGCCCTCAGTTGTAACATCCATTTATTACTAAGCACTCCTTTCATTCGCGTAATGACAATCGGGTCCACCCAGGTTTGCGACATCGAACCGCTGCCGGCCTGTGTGCCGCCCAGCGGACCGGTGTAATTGATATTCAATCCCGTGTTAATGTTGTTGATGCGGGCGCCCACGCCGAATTCAAGCCAGGGTTGCACTTTATAGAGGGCTGCCAGTTCCCACATGAATTGTTTCAAACTGGCTGTTCCAGCCAACACGCCATTTTTCAAAGAAGCATCCTGTTGCAATGAAGCATAGAACAGGTCAGATGTAAATGCATACCGGTCGTTATGCACTTCAGCATAGACCATGGCGGCCATTTTTAAATCGCTAAAGATTTCGCTAAATGGGATACAAATAAACGTGTTGGGCAATTTGCCTACACCGGTTGTGCCACTCATACTGGGAGCAAACAGGTAAACTTCCAGAAACACATGATATTTTTTTGTTGAATCCCTGGTTTGCGCGTGCCCCTGTGCGGGAGACAGTAAAAACCAACCGGACAAGAGGGTAACTGTAAGGAACCCCAAAATCATTTTAAACGGGTGTTTCATGATAATCCATTTTATAGATAAATAATTTCTGTTAAAATAAATCCATCGTCCATTGACGACTATTGAAAAAAAAATCAAACGGACGATGAGGATGCTTTTGATTCCTCACCGATTTCTCTTTTTCGCCTTCGCTTAAACAACGCAATCTGCTGGTCCTGGAAATCCTGGGCCAGGGAAATCAACAGACCAGTAGACCATGCAAAAGTCAACAACCCAGTGATGGCGATCAACCCTTCGAGCAGCCGCCAGTGTAGTGGTAAACTAACATCGCTACCCACCGTTGTATACTCATTTAAGGAAAAATAAAAGGAGAGGCTCTGATTATAAAATACACCTTTCCAAACGAAAAATGTCGCCCAGATCAGCACTTCAAACAGGTGGATCAAGAGGATCAGGCAGCTTGCCAGAATAACAGGGAACAGAGAAACAAAAAGTCCGGTTTTTGTTCCCAAGCGCATTTTAATATAATGGTTCACACGCAAAACCATTAGTATACCTGAACCATGTGTCGCCATGGTGATGGCCATCAGTAAGCCGCCCCAGAAGATTTCTTCCAGGGAGATGACGTAAAAGGCTTCGAACTGCAGATGCATCATATTTTCGATTTACCGAAAGTTTGCTCAACCTGATTAAAAAATATTTTCTTTGTTTTCTGCCATATACCCACACAATGTCAATTACCCAAAAAACAATTTAATCCCGTCAAGTATAAATTGCAATCCCATAGCCACCACAATTAAGCCAACGAATTTGGAAAACATCCCATGCCCGGGAGCCTTTCCATCTTTTAACAAAAGCTGCATCCCCGTCATGACGCCCATGGTAATCAGGACGGCGATGGTTGAGCCAACCAATGCGGTTATGGGGAACCCGTCCGCATCATGTACAACCGCTAAAGTGATCACCATGGTGACGGTACCCGGACTCGCCGCAAACATGATCAAAGTGGACAATCCGGTCTGCTCATTCCCTGCACCATCGGAATTTTTTGGACCAATCAACATTTGAAAACCAATAACTGAAAGAACAATTCCACCAACAACCCGGAATGCATCCATGGATATTCCGAAAATGCTTAAAACATACTTCCCGGCGAGGGCGGAAACCAATAAAATAAAGAACACCACTAACATGGCTTTAAGGCCGGAGATGATTGTGGTTTTTTTATTCTCCCCTTCACATAATTGCTTCAGCATGATCCCGCAAACAAAAGGATTAATGACTGCAAGCATCGCTATTACTGAATGTAAGTAGGGGTTCATTATATTTTTATTTAGGTGGAATGGCCCTTGCCCTGCTGGGTAAAAGCAAGGAGACCTGCATCCTGACCTGGTCAGCAGCGCCATTGTCAGGCCGTACGATATTATGATAGTATTGCAATATGACACTCACGTGCTGCGCGCCCACCAGGGTTACTTTTGAAAAGCCGATTCCTATCGGCACCGTCCATTGCTGACCAACCGGAGCTGCCCAGTTTGCCGAGATGGCAGGTCCGGTTGAAATCGCCCAACCTCCCTTCAGGTTATAATTAATAAAAGGCTGAACAAAGAACTGATTGATGGCGGTCGTACTGTCACTGCCTCCCATGCGCCAGATATTATTGGCCACTGCGCCAAACAACCATTTTCCCGGCATTAATATAATCGCAGCTGTCGGGCCAATCGCAAATTGTCCTGTTGCAATCTGATTAATCGTGGCTGTAGGAAATGACAAGACCGGTCCTATGCCCCAGGTGATTTTTCCGGAATGTTTGGGCGAAAAAACGAGCTCTTCTTCAATATCACCAATTCCTTTTAACCGGTTTCCATCAGACTGTTTACTCTCCGGAATATTTAAATAGGGGACAATCGTACGGGCGATCAGGTTCCATTTCGGGCTGATAGAAAGTGGCAAAACAGGTTGTAAAAGTGTTTCCCTGACT
>DATCAO010000213.1:0-17060 GCA_036512575.1 Puia sp. | reverse complement strand
CTGGCAAATAAAAGGCAGGCATTCCATATCAAAATCAGTTATGGAAGAAAGGGCCAGTTTGGAATCCGGAAAATTAATACCCTTTTCCGGTTTTATATAGGGTTTAGTCCTGGAAACCCTCACAACGGTCATCAGCGCCCTCTCATTTTCCATACTTTCAATCACACACTCAATGCTCCCATCATCGAACAATACCCTTTCCCCAATTTTCAACTGATGAATAATTCCGTTGATTGTGCAGCCCACTACCTTTTCTTCCGATAATGCCTCATCTTTTAGGTTAGCGAGGATAATCCGCTCGCCTTCCCTGATTTCAATTTTTTCCTTTTTTCCCTTCTTACCAGGCAAAACGGTTCTGATTTTCGGGCCTGCCAGATCCATATACATTTTACAGGGCAACCCGGTTTCATCTGTCGCTTTTCGGATATTGTCGATAATTTTCACCCAAACCGATTCGTCGTCGTGCGCGCAATTTATTCTCGCCACGTTCATACCCGCCACCAGCAGTTCTTTTATATTGTCTGTTTCGTGGGAAAAATTTGAATCCAGGGTGACCATAATATATGGAACCGTTGCTTCTTTTTTGTTTCCGAAAAGTGCCTGACTCTTCCATTGCATATCATTCACTGCATTTTCATAAGAGTAAAATGTTTTTTCTTTCTCAGGAATGATCCCGCCCAATCTTTCCAAAATGGCATTCATCTGACTGTAAATATGGCTCTCTGAACTGGCCAGGGAGGAAAGCCCTAAAATATGAAGCCTGTTCTGCAGATCACGTATGTCCTCGCTCCTCAGAACCAGATAAAACAACAGGTTAGTACAACTGGACTGTTGGGATTCCTCTATCAAATTAAGGATGGCGCCATGCGACTGAACAAACTGAAGCATTTTTTTTCCAATTGATTCAAGTTCCGTCCTCAATTCGATACAAACTTCTGACTCCCGGAATAGATTTTCCATTTCTTTTTTCATTTCTACACTACCGATACAATTTCTTTCTACTATCATGTCTGCCAATATAAGTCATTCGTTTTTCACTTTAAATGACTTGACACCCAAATGCAGTTACATTATTAATATATTTTAGGAATTAGCCTGTAATCGTCAGCATGCAAAGTTTCTGGCACAGGATTTTACTGTTGAACCGGATCGGTATTTCATAAAATGCATGCTTTAGCCAAATGTTACCGAATTGTTATCTGCCTGAGGGTCAGAAACCAAACTGCAAATAAAATATTGATCTTACTACCTTTATATAAAACCCCTTTTATGGCAAAACAAATCACACAGAAAATTATTTTCAAAAAAACAAAACCCAAGCAGGTATTTGATTTATACATGGATGCAAAAAAACATGCGCTAATTTCCGGATCACCTGTAATCATTTCATCCAAGGCGGGCTCAGCTTTCGCTGCACATCAGGGATATATTACCGGACAAAGCGTGTACACGGTGAAAGACAAAATAATTGTTCAAACCTGGCGGGCGGTAGACTGGGATGCCAGTGATCCCGATTCTACATTTACCATCGTTTTGGAGCCGAAAGGAAAGGATACCGTGTTGCATGCCATACATAGCAACGTTCCGGAAAAACATGCAGCAGGAATTGAAAAGGGATGGCACGGCCATTACTGGAAACCATGGAAACAACACCTGTCGGGAAAAAAGATAAAACGCCCGGCCATGTGACGTCTCTGAGGAACGAACTACAATACACCATAAATCTTAAATCAATATGGTAGTTGGTTAAGTTATAAATCGCAATTCCCGGGCTTTTTTTGACATGTCAACCGCTAAGAGGACGGGAATATGTATCTGTATATAGGCCATACATTCATTTCAGGTAAACAGAAGGACTTATTTCTTCAACCGGCAAATCAAATTTTTCTTTTGAGACAACGAAATATTCTCTTCTATCCCTCACCTGTGTGTTCTTCAAATGGACATATAATTTTTCAAAAGCAATAACCGTTTGCCGTAAATCGTGCTTTTGCACAAATTCCAGACTTTTCCGACTCATAGCATTACTGAGCGATTCGCTGCCCATGATATTACAAATGCTGATCTGCAGTTTATGTATGTCACCCGCTTCATACAGGTAGCCGTTCACCTGGTCTTTAACCAATTCACCCAATGCTCCTTTATTGACAGCAATAATGGGCAATGCGGCGGCCATGCCCTGCAGCGCACTCAGACTCAGGAGCTCTGCAATACTGGAGATAATAAAACATCTGCTGAGTTTGTAAATATATGGCAGATCCTGATCAGCAACATATCCTGTGAAAATGACCTTTTCCTGTATGCCCAGTTCTAATGCCAATAATTCAAGAGCTTTCTTCCTGATTCCCTTACCGACTACCACAAAACAACAGTCTACTTTTTTTACCGCTGCAGCCAGCGCATATAAGATTTCCCCGAGATTCTTTTCGGGATCCAGTCTGCCAACAAACAACAAAACAGGTTTATCGGGAATTTTATATTTCCGCCTGACTTCCTCGGTGTTTCCCGGCGGATTGAAATTTTTCAAATCAACGCCGCTGGAGATTGAACGAACTTCCACCCGAAGCCTTGGGCGTATCAAATCGGCGGCGCTTTCACTGGGAGTTGTAACCAGTTCAAGCTGGTTATACACGGCTGAAAAATTTTTCCATAACAAGACTGACCATTTTTTCTTCCATTTTTCTGAACGGATCAGGGAAGTCAGATTCTCGGGCATAAAATGATTGGTTCCTATCATGGGTATATTCCGGCTTTTATTTGCCTGGATAACTGCCTTCGAAATGGAAAAATGATCCTGAAGGTGTATAATATCCGGGCAGAACTCGTCAAGCACAACCCCAATTCCTGGCTTTAAACCAAGAGGTATGGGAATCCGGACTTTGGGGTAATAGAGGATAGGTAAAGAGGGCAACCCATACACATCGATCCCATCAATCTTTTTTAGTGAGGCATGTATAGTTTCTGAAGGCGCAATTACAGCTACCTTATGACCCTTTTCCTGCAGCAAAGGTGCAATCCGGCAAACAAAATAATATACACCGTTCAGGTGCGGATAATAGGTATCAGATACAAATAGAATATTCATGTTTTTCTTGGTATTGATTTGACAATGAAGAATACCAGCAACACCATCACTACAAGTATTGAAAGAGCGGCAGTTTCATTCAGGTAATGATTGATCTGCTGATAAGCGTGCCCGAAAAACCATCCAACTACGAGGTAAATGATATACTGGCAACAGGAGGTCCAGAGGCATATCCTGATAAATACCCCATAAGGGATGCGCGTCAGGCCTGCGAGGTAAATACCCGCGACGCCGATCCCCAGTGTTATTTTTGAAAGTAAAATCACTTTTTCGGGATTTGTTTCAAAGAACACCCGGACGCCTTCTATCCGGCTGTTATCAAAACCCAGGCGATAAGCGATTGATCTGATGATGGGAGGCGTTCCAAATTTTCCAAAAGAATAACAGATGCTGTCTCCAATGATATCGCCCAGTACAATAATAGGGAAGGCGATCCACGGATTCAAAAATCCGGCTGAACAAAGGAAACCAGCAACGATAGCAAGGATGGGACCTTCAACAACGGCTAAAGGTAATAATACAAAGTATTTGTATTGGATCAGGATATGAATGAGATCATCCATGCTTTAGGTAGGGTCGTAGACTAATATTCAGACAAGCTACACGATTTGTTTTTTTAAACCTTGGTTAATATATTATCTTATTAATAATACTTTCCAGAAATTTTATTTCCAACTTCGTGAGAAGCCGCCTATCCCATCGCTTCGATACCTTCGCCCAGTGCCTGTACCAGGTCACGGGGTTGAATCCATTCACCCGGCCTGTTTGACTGAGTCCAAACTATTGCATGCCCAGAGCCCGGAAAAGCCGATGGTACAATAACTACCCATACATCATTACCTAATGCTACCCGGTACTTAAGATGATCTTCATCCAAATATAAAACGGCGTATGATTCACGAAGTTTATTTTCGTAGCGATACTTAAAAGACTGGCTGGTACAAATGCTTCGCTTAGCCATATTTTATCCGTATAAAATGTTTGCGATATCGCTCAAACCTGATGACCATTCGTCAGGACTAATAACAGCTGGTGCGTCCCTAAAACTCCGGATCAATACCATAAATAAGTCATGACGATAATCGCGAAGTCAACAATCAGCAATAAAATTCCTCCCAGGATTACATATTTCATCTTGATAACCTTCATAAGCGGGGTTTTAAATTCACATCCCGACTTTTATTTGTGGATAAAAGTCGAAAATTCAAAAGCATTTTGCAGCGGGTTTGCGTCTTCATCACGATCCGATAGTGGCTCCAGGCTCCATCGCTTTTCGATAAAGGAAAGTATACTCAGGGTTTCATATTCTGTGTGGTCTACAAAACCCCGCTTTGCAAAAGGAGAAATAATAATAGCCGGCACCCGGGTGCCAGGGCCCCATTTCTTATCAATTACCGGCGGTGCAACATGATCCCAAAACCCTCCGTTTTCATCGTAGGTGATGATGATAACCACATCCTTTCCATTAGGACCGGATAACACATCATGGATCAATTCTACGGTATGTTTTTCGCCTGTCTGCAAATCTGTATAACCCGGGTGCTCATTATTGACTCCTAAAGGTTTTACAAAAGAGACTGATGGCAATGTCCCATTCTGAGCCGCCAGAATGAATGCTGCTTCATCTTTCAGGTGATCCTTTTTTTCCTGTGTTCCGTCTGCATAGTTGGCAAAAAAAGCAAATGGCTGGTGATGAAACTGAAAGGTTGGAGCGGGATTTCCGGCGAGTGCATCATCCCATCCACCGGAATACCAGGCCCAGGATATTTTTTTATCATTTAATCTGTCCCCAATAGTTGGCATGGTTTGGTTGGGAACCAGATTAGCAGGATTTGCAGAAGCCGGATGGGGAGCGTTTACAGTAAAACTGGTATTCACCACGTAACCGTCAGGAGTGACGGCACCATCCGTGATCAAATTGCCGGAAGCATCCAGTTTGGCAATTATTGATGCAGGTGCATTGGGAAATACCGGGCTGGCTGCAGCGACCAACCAAATATGATTTAAAAATGAACCCCCAAAAGCACTATGAAAGAAATTATCACAAAGGGTGTAATTGTTAACATAATCCAGCAAAGGCAGCATACTTGTTTTATAATACCCTTGGGATAAACCGGCTGAGCTGTTGAACAAAGCATATTTATCCATTTTTCCGCCGTCGATTTGCAATTGTTCCTGATAATACCGGTGCAAAACATCCGGTATATTTAGATTACTGGGTACATACTGATCAATATCGAAATACGTATTGGGAAGATTCGTGGGAAATGCACTGGTTCCGGGAACCGGAGGTAGAAAAGTATATGGGACGCCATTTGCATCAACCTGAGTTGTGTTCGCAGGTATTGCATTTGATAGCCCGTTAGCTCCTGGAAATTGTCCATAGAGATTATCAAAACTGTGATTTTCCAGATAGATAACAACAACGTGTTTAATCTTATCCACCTCCCGTGGCAGAGGTCTAAAATCTACCTTTTTGCAACCATTGAAAAGCATTGAACAAATCATCAGTACAGATAAAAATGGAAAAAATCTGAAAACCGGATTTTTTTTTCGGGTTGTATTTGAATAAGGTTTCATAAACTTTTACTTTTCAGTAAAATACCATGATACTTGTGATGATAATGTTACTCCCGGGTGAACAATAGATTAAGATTCTCATTGTAAAAACAGGAAATAATTCTGTAGAAATACACTGATCGTGTTATCATTATGTAAAGTCTTCTCTTTTAAAACTTTAAGGAAATGTAAAATAGAAACTTAATTGTAATTTGTTTTGACCTGTTCGTTGCTCCATTGATTATGTTGAAGTTTATCGGCTGTTTTTTCCTTACATCTCTGGTTTGCCATGTGAATACCACTGCGCAATCACAAAAATATTATCTGTCTGTTCCCGGAAAAGAAGAATACACCCATATCAACTCCGAAGGAATTACCGTTCTGCCCAGCGGACGTTACGTAACGCCGGCAGGCAAAACCATTCGGATTGCCCATGATCCGTTCGGGATGGCTGTTTCTCCCGACGGAACCAAAAGTGTTACACTTCACAATGGTGTTTTTACAATCATTGACAATGGAACCCTGAAGAGCACGATGGTTGGCTGGATCGGTGACATACCGGGTAACGACCGTGCGGACTATGCAGTCGCCAGTTACCGGAATTCCATTCCGTCTCCTTTGCCAAATGGTTCATTCCTCGGAGTTGCCTTTGGTCGCGATAATAAGACAGTATACCTGAGTGGCGGCGATAATGGTTCGGTTATAGCCTACGATATTGAACAATTTAAAAAACTGGACTCCATTTCCCTGAATGGAAAAGTTGACGATGTGGATTATCAGGACAGTTTTACGTCGGACCTGGTATTTAACGATTCCACCAATGAACTGTTGGTTCTTGACCGCGGAAATTTCAGAATGGTCAGAATTAACCTAGACACCCGGAAAATCACTGCTTCCATTCCAACGGGAAGACAGCCATTCGGGATCACGCTAAGTCCCGATCACAAACTGGCTTTTGTTGCCAATGTAGGAATGTACGATTATCCACTACTGCCCGATTTAACGGTTAAAAATTACGACTCCATGCTCCTTCCCTGGCATCCATATGGCAATGGCACGAAGGAATCCATCAATGGATATGAATGGCATAACCGAAAGATCCCCGGAGTGGGAAATCCACTGGCTCCTGAAGCGATGAGTGTCTATGTTATTGACCTGACAAAAAATAAGGTAACAGACCGATACAAACCGGGATACCAGATCGGTCAGATGATCGAAGGTGCGGAAGTAGTGGGTGGTGCAAGTCCTAATTCTTTAGCAGCAGGGAAAAACTATGCCTATGTTACGAATGCCACCAACGATAACATTTCTGTAATTGATTATCGAAATCACGAAATCCTCAACCATATTAAAATAAAGGTTGATCCGCAGATCGATCACTACCGGGGTCTCCTCCCCTTTGGTATTACCATGAGCCGCGATGAAAAAACTTTGTACACCGCACTGCTCGGATTTAATGCGGTGGCAGTAATTGACATAGAGACAGGCATTACAAAAGGGTTGATTCCAACCGGCTGGGGCCCGACCCGGGTAACTTTATCACCCGATGGAAACAATTTGTATGTCGTTTCCTGCCGTGGGTTTGGTGCGGGACCAAATGGTGGCCGGAATTTTTTGCCTCCCGTGGAAGGAACCTATATCGGAGACATCCAGTTAGGGACCTTTCAGAAGATCCTGATTCCCGATTCGACAACGCTGGCCCAGTTAACGAAACGGGTTATACAAAATACATTTACAGTTCATGCAGTAAAGGACGATGGAAAAAATCCCCTTCCTCAGCTGACGGGTTTACGAAAGAGTCCGATCAAATATATCGTTTACATTACCAAGGAAAACCGATCCTACGATGAAGTGCTTGGCCAGATGCCGGGCGGAAAAGGAGATTCAACCCTGGCAAGATTCGGAATTGGAGTGAATATTATCTCAAAAGACAAAACCCTTGTGCACGTAAATATTGCACCGAATCATATTAAAATTGCCGGTACATTCTCTTTCTCTGATAATTTCTATTGCGACAGTGATGCTTCAATTCATGGTCATCACTGGATGATGGGAGTTATACCCAATGAATGGGTGGAAGCCAATTCCAGTGTGGACAAAACGGCGAAATTATTTTCCAAAGCTTCCGGCAGGAGGTTTCCCGGTTCAACCGGAAGTATGGATCCGGAAGATTATGCAGAAAGAGGTGGCCTTTGGGAGGCGCTGGACCGGAGTCAGGTTAGCTTTTACAATTTTGGTGAAGCCAATGAAACCGCTCACAACAGGGAAGCGTGGATCGATACGGCCACCGGTTCCGGTCATTCCGTAATGGTGCCGATGCAAAAAGTTCTCTGGCCGAAAACCAGTCACAACTATGCAGGATTTAACACGAATATTCCCGACCAGTTTCGGGTACAGCAATTTGAAACCGAATTTAAACGCATGTGGTTAACCGGAAAATCAACCATGCCTTCATTGCTTACGATCCAACTTCCGAATGATCATACAGCCAGACCAAGACCTGCCGATGGATATCCCTTTTATCATTCCTATGTAGCGGATAATGACCTGGCCCTGGGTCGAATGCTTCAGTTCCTTTCTCATACACCGTACTGGAAAAACATGCTGGTCATTATTACAGAAGACGATCCGCAGGGCGGCGTCGATCACCTGGATGCACACCGCAGTATTTTAATGCTGGCAGGTCCTTATGTAAGACACGGTTATACCTCACACCTGCATGGCAATTTCGGTTCTATATTAAAAATGATTTACAACATATTGAACGTTCCTTATGTAAATCAGTACGACGCAACCGCCACAGTGCTGCAGGATTTCTTCACGAATAAACCAGATTACACACCATATCGAACTGAAATCCCATCCCGTGAAGTGTTCGACGCTGACGCATCCATGAAAAAATATCATCGTCCGATCGACTGGCGAACCATTCAGAAGGGTGCAGATATGGATGACGAAGACGATCAGCGCAGTCAGTTCCGACATCCGCTTCCTTGAATAATCCGGTGGGAAATATGGCAGTTATGCACGCTTTTTAGAAATCAGCTGCTGTATACAAAGTGTTGTTGTTAACAAGAAAGGAATGATTAGATATGCAAACATTATCGAAGTATCCTTAGACAGATCCGGGAATTTTTCTTTTATATCATCCCGTTGTTTTTTATTGAAGAGTTTATTTATCCCAATAGATTTTTCCTTCCTGAAAAATGATCGCAACGCATATAACATAACCGGAATAAAATTGGTAATTAATCCCAATCCAACAATTCCAAGCCACAGTTTTTCGTGCAAAAGATAATACAATGTGAATGGCAATAGGATAATAATAAAAATACCAAATTCAAAGATTACGAATACATATCCGTTCAGATAATTATGCTCTTGAATTTGTTGCTTTAGCATATCCTTTAAAAACTGCTTACGATAGACCTTAACAGCAATTAAGTGCAACCATTTACCCTGCATTCGAAAATAATCCGGAAACGGTTCAACTTATTCTGCGCGCAGACTATTTGAGGGGTTGGCAATGGCAAGTCTGATGGCCTGGTAACTAATCGTCACCAGCGCGATTCAGAATGCAATGAGATTTATCCGCTGATGGAATCTATTCCTTCTCCCAAAGCCTGAATCAGTTCATTTGGCCAGACGGGTGCGCCGTGATGAACATGCTGAACCCAGATCTCCTTTTTGGCTTTTGTCTGGATGCCGGACCTTAGAATAATAGCGGAATGATCGTGAAAAAAAACTTTGATACATCCGTATTCCTTTTCAATCAGATGATAATTTCCATTGCGCTTTTCACCGTGGAAATCAAATTCGAAAGGTATCATGGCTTATATAATTTAATGTAGTGCGGTGCTTCAAAATTAGGAATTATGTGGAAGCTATACGGGACTTAACATTCAGGTAACATTAGAAATGTTACTTCATTCAATGCTTCGCACTGCTAAATTCTGGTTACTTCATGGAAAATCAAAATGTAACTCCCGTTGAAGTATCGCGTTACTTTAACCGGGACCTCAGCTGGCTGGCTTTCAATCAACGGGTTCTTGAAGAATGCCTGGATCCGCTCGTTCCCCTGGCAGAGAAAATAAAATTTATTGCCATTCATGCATCGAACCTGGATGAGTTTTACCGGGTGCGGGTATCACATCTGGAAACACTCGAGAAAATGGGTGATTACAATACAGAGGAAAATGCCTCCTACAGGGATATTTTAGCAGCCGTTCGCAGTAAAGGTACTTATCAGGCTAATTATCTGCGCGCCATCCTTGCCGAAAAAATTATTCCTGAACTTGAAAAACACAATATCGTCCTGTATCGGAGCGGGGAAGAAGTGCACGAGGAGCACCTTGACTTCATCTATGAGTATTTCAACGCCCAGGTTCTTTCTTTTTTGCAACCAATATGGATGAACAGTGAAAATGCACCTTTTCTGGAAGACAGGGCGCTTTATTTTATTTGCCAGGTATCTCATGTTGAAGATCCCGATCAGGTAATTCTCATCAATATCCCCAGTCAGATCCTGCCCAGATTTATTACGTTGCCGGCTGTTGGTGAAACCCAATATATCATTTACCTGGACGATATCGTGCGGATCGGAAGCAGGAAGTTTTTTGAAAACTATTTTGTGAAAGGTTTTTATTCCATAAAACTCAACCGGGATGCGGGACTCAACCTGGACGAATATTCCGGTGAGATCGCCGAACAAATGAAACTCAGTCTTCAGCAACGGGCCTTTGGTCTGCCTTCGCGGTTTCAATATGATGCAGAAATGCCCGATGAGTTGGTTATCATGTGCCAGGAATATTTTAAACTGGAAAAGGGGGAACTTTCACCTACAGGCAAATACCTTCAAATGAGTGATTTCTTTACATTTCCCATTCCACCAAATAGCCTGCCTTCGCTTCCCAAATGGAGGTCATTGAAACATGAAGCATTGGCTTCCTATAAACATTATTTCAATGCCATGAATGAAAGGGATTTTCTATTGAATTTCCCTTACCAGACCTATGATCATGTGTTGATTTTTTTCAACCAGGCTGTACTCGATCCCTATGTTACTGAGATCATGGCCACATTTTACCGGGTGGCATCGGATTCCCATATAGTAAATGCCCTGATCAGCGCTTCAAAGAATGGGAAAAAGGTAAAAGCGTTTGTGGAAGTGAAGGCAAGATTTGATGAAGCCAATAACCTCAAGTGGGCCGAAAAGATGAAGAAAGCCGGTATTGATATTTTTTATAGTCTGCCCGATATTAAAGTACACGCGAAAACCGCATTGATTACGCGGGTGAGAAAGGGGATCACCAGGACCTATGGTTTTTATGGCACAGGGAATTTTAATGAAAAAACAGCCGGTATGTATTCTGATTTCGGACTGTTTACATCCAATGAAGAGATGAATGATGAACTCAGGAAGGTGTTCGAGTATTTGTATACCAGAAAACAACCAGGCGAATTCCGGCATCTCCTGGTTTCCCAATTTAATATCATCGACGAATTCAAAAAACTCATCCGGAATGAAACAGAAATCGTAAGAAATGGCGGCGAAGGTAAAATCATCATCAAACTGAATAACCTGGAAGACAGCGAAATGATTGATGCGCTGTATGAGGCATCCGGTTCCGGTGTAAAGATAGAATTGATTGTGAGGAGTGTTTGCCGTCTCAGGCCCGGCATCAGGGGACTCAGTGAGAACATTTCTTTAATCCGCGTCGTTGGCCGCTATCTCGAACATGCCCGCGTTTTTATTTTTAATAATAATGGTTCTCCAAAAGTATTCCTGGGATCAGCCGACTGGATGGAAAGGAACCTGCGTTCCAGAGTTGAGGTTGTATTCCCGGTTTACGATGAATCATGCAAAAAACAAATCTTCAGGTTCGTACAGATACAACTCACACCTTACCAAAAATCAAATCTGATCGACGGAGATCTCCAACCCATTCCCTACGATGCCGAAGAGCCCAGGGGTTATGACGCCCAGGAAGCGTTCTATCAGTTTATCAGCACAAAATGATCAAAACCATTCATAAGAATGAGCATCATGTAAAAGAACAAAGCCTGTTTGAAAATCCGGAATCCCTTCCTGATCTGGATTATGTATGGATTGACCTGCTCTCCCCCACCGACCATGAATGCAGTCTGGTGCAGGATCATTTCTCTATATCCCTGCTGGACAAGGAGGAATCCAGTGAAGTCGAAGCCAGTTCAAAAATCTTTTCGAAAGACGGCCTGATCGTGCTGAACCTGGTTTACCTGAGCGAAAAAGATGGAGAAGCGGTCCACCTGACACCTGTATGGTTTTATTTATTTCGTCACAAACTACTTTCAGTAAGAAGCCAGAATATCGTCACATTTAATGGAGTCAGGGATACCATATTGAAATCCCTGCATTTTAATACGGGTGGAGAAATCGGGTTCCTGCTGGTTGAAGAACGGATTGACTATGCGGCTATGAAAATGAAAGACATGATTCTGACTATTTCAGCACTTAACAGTAAAATCAATGTACAGCGCGACCTGAGTAAAAAAATAATCCACGAATTAAATGAACGCATGGAATACCTGCTGATGTTCAGGGTGGCCACCATGAATACGGAACTGACCCTGTCTCATCTGATGACGCTTCCCACCCTTCATGAAAAACAAAAACTCAAGATCGGGATCATGCAAAATGATGTAAGAACTTTACTTGAATATTCTGAATTCAGCATCAACCGCCTGGATTATATGCTAACCACGTTCACAGCCTATATAAGCATCGACCAAAACAATTCAATGAAAGTGTTTACCATGATAACTGTTGCCGCTACCCCGGCCATTTTTATATCCTCCTTCTACGGGATGAATTTAGAAGGAATTCCCATGATACACTGGAAACATGGATTTGAAGTGGCCTGCGTGCTCATGGTCGCACTCACCATCTTATCAGTTTATTGGTTTCGCCGTTTAAAATAATTTTATTGGATTCAAAATCTTTACCATGGGAAAAAAGAATTTTTTATTTGTTTCATACGATGCGCTGATCAGTGACATCGCCTGGGAGGTAATCAAAGAGGGGAATGATGCGAAGTATTGGATACGCGATGAAATGATCCGGGATGTAGCTGATGGTTTTGTACCCAAAACAGACAACTGGGAAAAGGAACTGGATTGGGCCGACATCATTGTGTTTGATGATGTGCTTGGGATGGGGACCTGGGCTGCCGATGTCCGCAAAAAAGGAAAACTGGCAATCGGAGGAACCCCTTATACCGATCAACTGGAAGACGACCGGACCTTTGGCCAGGAGGAGTTAAAAAAACATGGTGTTTCTATACTGCCTTTCCAGGAATTCACCTCATTTGATGAAGCCATCTTATTTGTAGTGGCAAATCCTGCCAGGTATGTGATCAAGCCCAGTGGTGAAGCACAAAATTACAAACGCCTGCTATTTGTTGGGGAAGAAGAAGATGGCAAGGACGTCATACAAATGCTGGAGGCATATAAGAAGATTTGGTCTGAAAAGGTTAAAGTGTTTCAACTTCAAAAAAAAGTGACCGGGGTGGAGGTAGCTGTTGGCGCATTTTTTAACGGGAAACAGTTCATGACCCCCATCAACGTCAACTTCGAACACAAAAAACTATTCCCGGGAAATATTGGACCGGCAACCGGTGAAATGGGAACTACCATGTACTGGAGCGAACCGAACAAACTTTTCGCAGCAACTTTAGGTAAAATGGAAACCCGTCTTAGTGAGGAGGGTTACATCGGGTATATGGATGTGAACTGTATCGTAAACGCCCAGGGTATTTATCCACTGGAATTTACGGCGAGGTTTGGTTATCCGACTATAAGCATTCAACAGGAGGGAATTAATATGCCGATGGGAGATTTTCTTTTTGAAATGGCCTCCGGATCCCTGAAAGAATTCAAAACCAAAAGAGGATTCCAGATGGGCGTTCGGATTGTTATGCCGCCTTTCCCTTTTAATGATGACGAAACGTACAATACGTATACCCAGGATGCAGTGATCGGTTTTAAAAAACCAAATCTCGAGGGAATTCATATTGAAGACGTAAAAATTGCGAAGGGCGAATGGCTGATGGCGGGAAATTCAGGAGTGGCCTTAATTGTAGTGGGCACAGGCCAAACCATGAAACAAGCCAAGGCCCAGGCGTACAGCCGGGTTTCAAACATCATGATACCTGGAATGTACTACCGGGACGATATTGGTGAAAGGTGGGCGGAAGACAGCGACCGGCTTCATTCCTGGGGTTATCTGCGCGGCATATAGAAAGGGATCCGTTTCAGCGAAATGATCATACGGTATAAAAATAAAAAAAGGGACTGTAGAAACAGCCCCTGACTTAAACTGATTGCTAACCCAAACTTTAACTTATTTATTTTATTCGGAGCTCTTCGATACCGAAATGGAAAACATTTCGCTCTTTTAAAAGTAAAGCGCTTTTGTTCCCGCGATTTGAATAAAAGGTTATCTAATTGTGAATTTCTCTTAAGAGGCCCTGCAGATTATATTATTGTAAACCTGTCTGAACTCCATTTCTTATATATATCATTGTCATCCATTTCCTCATTTTATGAATAACGATCTGACCGTGCTTCATCCCACAACCCGATTCTCTGACCGGGTGGAAAATTATGTGAAATACCGTCCTTCTTACCCGAAAGAAATTATTCCATACCTGGAAAAATATTACAATCTGGCTAAGGATAAAAGAATTGCTGACATAGGTTCCGGGACGGGTATATTTTCAGAGCTTTTTTTACGATCAGGATACTCCGTCATCGGCATTGAACCCAATGAACAAATGCGAAGGGCTGCAGAAATCAAACTGGGCAATTATACGGGATTCACCAGCCGCAACCATCGGGCAGAACAAACAGGTCTGAGAACCCATAGCCTGGATATGATTACTGTAGCGCAGGCATTTCACTGGATGGATCCCGTGCAAACAAAGAAAGAATTTTTCCGCATTCTTAAACCCGGAGGCCATATCGTGCTCGCGTGGAATGTCCGCCTTAAGCATACAACTTTTCTACAGGCTTATCAGATATTAAGGGAAAAATTTGCCATTGACTATAAGGAAAGCCAAATGATCGATGAGGAAGCCATTCATATTTTCTTTCATCCGACACTGGTAAGGTTTCATAGTTTCCCGAATATCCAGCAACTCGATTTCGAAGCGCTGAAAGGACAATTGCTTTCCGCGTCCTGTATGCCGCTTCCGGGGCATCCTTCATACGACGACATGATCAATGAGCTGATCGTTTTGTTTATAGAACACAATGAAAACGGGCTGGTTAAAATGGAATTTGAAACCAAGTTATTTATAAACCGGTAAATGCGATTTATACCCAATATTCAATTTACCTGCCTTATCAAATGCGAAGGCAAACAACGCGAATTCAATTTCCGGAAACGAAATATGGCGGTAGTGCCTTACTATGACGTGGATACGGTCGACCTCGGGGGCAACCGTTTTCAGTTCAGCATGGACAAAGCGGAGGATCAATGGATCATCAGGGAACTGGCATTGCCAGCCTGGATTCTTGACGCGGAAACCCAACTCTCAATAAAAATCCTCGAAAATGATGCCTGAGCATTGTGGCCGTCATTCCAGAATGCGCCTAAATTGTCGAATCCAATTGACTACTAACCCTTCCAGGGTAAATATAAATTCTCATGTGACAATCATTGGCTTGTCCAGGCCGGGTTTGTTTCTACAAACCCGGCTAAAAACTTAAAAGGTCCCATTACCAGCAATCATTGCTGTCTCAGCGAAGCCCCGATCTCCCCATCATTACGATTTTGTAGAACGTCTACAGTGATTAAGGCGCTCAGCCTGAACCCGGTATGCCCGCAAAATGGTTGAGCTGCCAAAACTTAACATTGACTTTTCAATACGAATGTTAAATTTATATTATCAAATTGTTACTTAAATACTCATTATGGCCAAAAAAATCAAACAGAAATCTCAAAAATCGTTGAAAAAGACCCTGCTCAATCAGGTAGAAACCAGGCTCACAGAGTCCTTGGTTGATCTACCAAAAAAGGCAGGCAAAAAGAAATTCAAAAAAAACATCAGAAAAGCAGGAAAGATTCTTAGCCGTTCGCTTGCAACGAAACCCGTGAAAGTCACTTCAAAAAGTGAAATAAAAAAGTCTAATAAAAAAAAGGCGGAAACGAAAGCAGTGGCTAAACCAGATGCTCAGGTTGAAGCTGTTTCATAGTTTGTACACGTGAATATTAAGAATCTAAAACCCCGAAAAAATTCGGGGTTTTTTTATTAATCATCTTATTTTTAGCAGGAAATTAATGTTCTAAATCAATTTTTAGCAGTCCCGCCCCTGGTTAAGCAGAGCACATGATATAACGGATATATATTAACGTAATATCGTTTATGCGATTTACAGTTCCGTCGACCTCCTCGTTACAACAGTCCTTTGATGTTTTTCATGGCGTCAGAAAATTTCTCTATTCAAAGGGGTTTCAACCCTATTTTTCTGCAATTTCCAAAATTGAATATGATCATGCCGGCAAAAAGGAAATTGCCGAAGTGAATGAGGTTATTGGTATCAATGGTGAAATGGTGATGTTGATTTTTGAATGCGAAAACCAGTTCCTTATTTGCACTCCAAGCAGGGGCGTCGCAGGAGGTGAACCCATTATAATAGGTCGAAACGAAATAATACAAATATCTTATTTTGATGGACTACCGGAGGAATAAATTATTTAATCATAGTCTTCGGATTTAGAACCATTTTTAAATGAATACTATTGTGGGATGAGGTTAATAGTTAACCGATTATTTAAGACTGGCTCAAGATACGGATAACAATTCTCTGTGCATAAAACTTAAATATCCGACTTTTCAGTAAGGCTTCACCATCAAATAATCTGGGACCGGACATTTGTTCAAGGTTAACAAATTCTTACTTCGGTGGATTTTATATTAGGAAAATATGATCTGCCAATTTATACACACCCATACAATTTATCATTTATATGAACACTAATCAAGTCGTTAAGAAAATAAATCAGGATTCAATTCTGAAGATTCTGTCGGAATTCTGTATTTAGAATAAACTGATTGTTACGAATCCCTTACGCTATTATTAACATTAATTTCAGGGATTTTTTTCGAGGGGTATTGGTCCAATTTTACATCTGGACCAGCTGATGATGAAATACCTTTTTTTCCCTTTCTTTTTATTTATCTCCACCCCTGGTTTCTGCCAGTTTTCTGAAATAAAAGGCAAAGTGGAGAGCCGTCGAAACGGAGATACGATGGCGAGCGCCTCTGTGAGCTGCACGGGCAACGGACATCATTACAACACCACGACCGACCCTGATGGAGAATTTAAGTTCAGAAACTTAGCCATGGGAACCTACGATATTACTATTGAATAT